>JBAYUL010000052.1:0-6199 GCA_041675105.1 Minisyncoccota bacterium | reverse complement strand
TCTCGCCGACACTTCTGAAAAGACCACGCGTCTACACACCGCACATCATCTTTTATTAAAAGCGCTCCAAACGGTACTCGGCCCCGAAGTGAAGCAGCGCGGCTCGAACATCACATCCGAACGCCTGCGCATTGATTTCTCATACGGGCAAAAAATGACGACTGAGCAGAAGGCGGATGTCGAGCGTATCGTGAACGACCGCATTGCAGAGGCATTGCCGGTCGTTCGATCCACACTTCCAAAGAATGAGGCGGAGATGCTCGGGGCTGAACATGAGTTCGGCACGAAGTATCCGGACATGGTCTCTGTCTACTCGGTAGGCCCGGTCGGTGCATCAGAAGCTGAGCCGCGTTTTGCGGAGGCCTACTCGATCGAATTCTGTGGGGGCCCGCACGTCCAGAACACGAGCGAGCTTTCCGGCACATTTAAGATACTGAAAGAGGAGGCAGTCGCATCAGGCATACGCCGCATAAAGGCAACCCTCGTGTAATTACCAACACGCACGCGCTTTTTTGTGCGCTCGTTCGCCAATTGCGCGATATACTTCAGCCTATGGTGAACCTTTCTATCGGCCACGGTCGCGAAAAGGTCGCGGCCATCGTCGACATACAAGCGGGCGGTGCGATGGTCACTATCGTAAAGAACCCGCATGAAGGGCCCTCGACCATCGCGACATCTGCCCGTTCGACGCTTTCGCTTGAGCCCCGCACCATGGAGCAATCCATCGGGAGTATCGCGCAACAAGTAAAGGAGGCGGGAGAGCGTGCGCTATCCGTATACACCGAGGAGGGTCATACGATCCCTGTGCATACCGTCTACGTGATCGTCCACGCGCCATGGGCCCGTACCGTCACTGCGCGCTCATCGGAGCGCCTGCCGGAAGATCTGCGCGTCCATGACGAGCTCATCGCTAGCATCGCACAACGCTCTCTGAAGGAGTCGGCGATCGATCGCTCTGTTTTGCTCGAGGCAAGCGTCGTCGGTATCGAACTCAACGGCTACCACACCTCTGATCCGGCCGGAAAATACGCGCATACTGTGGACGTCGTGTCCTTATTCAGCGAGTGCGACGCCGTCGTGAAGTCATCCATCCTCGCTGCTCTACAGGCACTCTTTCCCGTTGCGGAAGTTCAGTGGCGATCGTCGGCGCGAGCGATCGTCTCACTGTTACGCTCCCAAGCGATCTATGACCGTCTGATCGTTGATATGGGTGCCGAATCCTCACAGATAATATCCCTGCGCGCTGGCACATATGAGGAACGCATCGTTCCAGTGGGAGTGCGAACGATCCTCAGCCGGGTAGGCGGGGGACGAATGCCCGACGAAATACTCGGCCACCTTCGGATGCTCTCTCGCGATGCCTGTTCGAACGACGCGTGCGAAGCGGTCGAAAAAGGGCTCGCCGTCTCAGAACCAGACCTTGCACACGTGTTCGGTGATGCGATCGGCCAGCTTGCCGCGCACAAGCGCGTGGCCGTCGATCTCCTTCTCATCACGCATCCGGATCTGGAATCATGGTTATCGACTTTTTTCTCGCGCATCGATTTCTCTCAGTTCACCGTGACCACGCTGCCGTTTTCCGTGCACAACACCGACGCGCTGGTCGCTCCATACGTCGAACTCACCGAGGCTGCCCAAGAGAGCGCCTCGCTCATCGGCGCCGCACTTGTCAACATGGAAGCTCATCAATCATAATCTTCATAATCACGCGTGATATACTCTTAAAAACATGGCGAAGGACTACTTCCAAGACATTGTTCCACCGGCAAACGGGCAAGACCGCCCTTCGTCGCTTCCGAACCGTGAACGTCCCGGAACGCCGATCCCCATACGTACGGCGCCCGCCGCGGCACCTACCATCGAACAGCCTGCGTCGCAGGAGACCGCCGAGAATGACGCCGAGCCGGTGGTACTTCCTCCGGAGCCGGGCGAGCGTTCGATACGCAACATCCAGGCGTCCCGGCCGCGCATTCGCCCCATGGGCGATATACGCGCTGACGGTCGCGAGGTTCCTCCCATCGGGATGAGCGGCTCACGCCGTCCTCGCGGCACGAGATGGTGGCTTTGGATCGCCGCCGCTGTCTCACTCATTGTGCTCGCTATCCTGCTGTTCATAGCGTTCCGACCCACGGTCGTCACGGTCATACCACGCTCACACCCCGTCTCCTTCGACACCGCATCTCAGTTCACCGCATATCCAGCCGCGACCGCGGCGACCGGCACGCTCCCGTACACGCTCCAATCGAGCGACCTTGAAGACTCATCCGTCGTCGCCAGCCAGGGCACTGTGCATGCCGAGGACAAGGCAAGCGGCCTCATAACCGTCTACAACGACCTGCAATCCGCTCCGCTCAAATTGCTCAAAAATACACGCTTTGAGACACCCGATGGCCTTATATTTCGCGCACCGGCGGAGATCGTAATACCCGGAAAGTCCGCTTCGAAACCGGGGCAAGTATCGGTGACCGTGATCGCCGATCAAGCCGGCGAAAAATATAATGTTGCGCCGGGTAAATTCACGCTGCCGGGCCTCAAGAGCTCGTCTGATTCGTACGCGCATGTCTACGCACAGTCGTCCGCCGCAATGACGGGAGGATTCATCGGCGATAAACCGGGCGTTGCGCCGGGAGCATTAGAAAGCGCGCGTGCTGAAGTGCGGTCCCGCCTCGAAGGCAAGGCGCGTGCGACAGCGATCGTAAGCGAGAGCACCGTGTCGTTCCCGGATCTCATGCAGATAACGTACCAGGACCTTCCCAATACTACCGAGACGAGTGGGGGCGTACGCGTGCACGAGAGCGCTCATGTCGTCGTACCCGTCTTTGCCGCCGATGCGTTCGCTTCGGCCGTCGCCGACGCCATCTCGGCCGACGCTGGTGACGCGTCTATAGCACTTGTGCCCGGCAGCGGATTCTCGGCACAGATGGAAACGGCGTCCTCATCGCTTGGTGCTGACCCGATAACGTTCACATTGAGCGGCAGCGCCCGGCTTATATGGAATGTTGATACTATGGCGCTCGCGCAAGCCCTTGCGGGCAGGGACCAGGCGGCTTTCCAGACGATCGTCTCCACCGTCCCTAGCATCCAAGAGGCTCATGCGCGCATCGAACCGTTCTGGAATAAGACATTCCCAAAGGACCCGAAGGCCATAAAGATCACCGTCGAGGCCGTAAAAGCGTAGTACGGCTTGACTATTAGACGCCGCACTGATATTCTTCGTCGCGCAGATATGGCTGAAGCAGAGGTTGTAGAGGGAGTCGTCGATGAGGCACTTCCGAATACGCTCTTTCGCGTAAAGCTACAGAACGGTGATATCGTCTTAGCGTATCTCGCCGGGAAAATGCGTCTGCATAGAATTAAGGTGCTCGTTGGCGATCGTGTGCAACTACAGATCGACCCCTACGGGGGTCGCGCGCGCATCGTACGACGCAGTTAACTTCAGAACAGCATGAAGGTGAAAGCTTCCGTTAAGAAAATTTGCATGCATTGCCGCCACGTAAAGCGACGGGGGCGACTCTGGGTTATCTGTACAAATCCGCGCCACAAACAGCGACAAGGCTAACTACATCTTCATACCACATTCACTACCATGCGTATTGCAGGAATCACCATACCCGATGAGAAGCGCCTCGAGATAGCGCTGACCGCCATTTATGGCGTTGGCAGACCGCGCGCGCTTAAGACGCTTGCGGAACTTTCGATAGACGCCGGAAAGAAGCCGAAAGATCTATCGGCTCAGGAAGAGACCGCGCTCCGAGAAGCGTTGGAAAAATTTACCGTCGAGGGTGAGCTTCGTCGCGAGATCTCCGGCAATATTCGCCGCTTGCGCGACATCAAGGCGTACCGGGGTACCCGTCATGCCAAGCACTTGCCCGCGCGAGGCCAGCGCACAAAGACCAATTCACGTACGGTACGCGGTAACATCCGCAAAACAATGACATCGGGCCGACGTAAGCTCGAGAAGACATGATCACTGATTGATATATGGGAAAAAAACGAATCATTCGAAAATCTGGGGGCTCCGTTGACGCGGGTCTTAAGTCACGCTCGCTTGCGCGAACGGCTAAAAAGAACATCACGTCGGGTACACTCCATATTCATGCAACCTACAACAATACGAAGGTGCTTCTCGCGGACAAGAGCGGCAATGCAGTCGCGTGGTCCACGTCCGGCAGCCTCGGTTTTGCCGGCGCAAAGAAGGGTACTCCCTTCGCAGCGGCAAAAGTGGGGGAACTTGTCGGTGACAAGGCGGCCATCATCGGTATCAAAGAAGTTGACGTGGTCATTCGCGGCGTCGGCGCGGGTCGTGAATCAGCGCTGCGCGCTTTCGCGGGCAAGGGTATAGAGATCAGCCGTATCGCGGATGACACGCCGGTACCTCATAACGGGCCGCGCCCTCCAAAACCTCGCCGTATCTAATTCATTTATCAATCCTTTTTACCTTCATGCTACCTATTAAATCAAAGTATAAGATCGGAAAGCGCCTCGGGCCCGGCATCTTCGAGCAGCTGCAAACGCAGAAGTTCGCGCTCTCCGCTGCACGCAAAAAGGAGAAGCGGGGTGGGCGGGGTGGCTCCGATTACGGTCGGCAGCTCCTCGAGAAGCAGCGCGTGCGATTCTCATATGGCATCAGCGAACGCCAGCTTTCAAACTATGCTGAAAAGGCATTCACTGCTCCCGATCCGTCCAAGGCGCTCCATATTGCACTTGAATCACGCGCTGATAACGCCGCGTATCGTGCGGGCTTCGCAGGTACCCGCCGCGCGGCACGCCAGCTGGTGAGCCACGGACACATCACGGTGAACGGCAAGCGCATTACGACACCGTCACACCAGGTAAAGAAGGGCGATATCATCTCGATCAGGCAGGGAAGCCGCACGAGTCCGCTCTTCGCGAACCTTGCCGAATCCGAAGATCGCCGTGCCGTTCCGCAATGGCTTGCGGTGGATATGAGCCAACTGAAAGCCGAGATCGTGGGGGAGCCGATATTCTCAACGATCGAGAGCGGATTAGATCTCCCGACGGTATTTGAGTTCTACAGCAGATAAGGTATAATTGTGCCGCTTTTTGACCCTATTTTATTATTCATTTTAGCCACGCAAATTTCATATGTCTGACTATCACATAGCGCTGCCCTCGAAACCCCGCGTCGTCTCGGAATCCGAGCGCAGCGGAACGTACGAGATCGACGGACTCTACCCGGGATACGGCTACACTCTCGGTAACTCACTCCGCCGCATCATTCACTCCTCGCTTCCGGGAGCGGCCGTCACTCATGTAAAGATCCCCGGTGTAGCTCACGAGTTCTCGACCATCGAGGGCGTCAAAGAGGACGTCGTCACTATCCTTCTCAACATACGAAAGATCCGTTTCAAGCTTCTCTCTGACGAGCCTCAGACGATCACGCTTTCCGTCAAAGGGCCGCAGGCGGTCACGGCAGCTGACCTCAAACTCCCCGGTCAGGTAGAGATACTTAACCCCGAGCAGCATATCGCTGACGTGAGCGGCAAAGTGAATTTCGAACTTGAGCTTCGCGCAGAACGCGGACTCGGCTACATCCCCAAGGAAGAGCATCAGAAGGAGCGTGTCGATATCGGTACTATCGCGCTTGATGCGATCTTTTCTCCGATCCGCCGCGCCAACTACGAAGTCGAGAACATGCGTGTCGGTGACCGGACGGACTTCAACCGCTTGCGCATCCTTATCGAGACCGACGGCACACTCGCTCCGCGCGAAGCCCTTGAGAACGCTATCGAGACGATGATCCACCAGCTGAAGGCGGTCGTGGGCTTCAAAGAAGAGGAGGTCGCAGACACTTCGATGATCATGCCGGAATCCCGCCCGATGCGAGATGACAAGTCGGCTCCGCTCGATGCCGAAATGCTCAAGACACGCATCACGGAACTGAGTCTCCCACAGCGCGTCGAAATGGCACTCGACAACGCCTCCATCCGCACCGTCGGCGGTCTCGTACGTAAGCGAGAGGATGATCTCTTGGCGATCGAAGGGCTCGGCCAGAAGGGTCTTCAGGACATCAAACGTGCACTCTCGAATCTTGGCTTGACGCTTCGCACGCAATAATCGTATGAGGCACCACGTCAAAACACGCACCCTGCACCGCGACAAGAGACAGCGCACCGCGCTGCTTCGATCGCTCGCGCGCTCGCTCGTTTTGCACGAGGGCATTACCACTACGGTCGCC
>JBAYUL010000051.1:0-6203 GCA_041675105.1 Minisyncoccota bacterium | reverse complement strand
CCGGTCGTGGTGCCTGCACCGGTCCCCGGAGCGGCCTGTCCGCTTGCCCACAACTGCACGGGGTACTCCCAATAGGCGAATTGCGAGTCGGCGTACGGATTTGAAGGCGGACCGGAGCGCGGATCGTCCTTCTTCACCCAGTAGAGAATATCGTGTATGCCCTGCGACGGGTTGCTGTTCCAGTTACCCGTGAGAACAGGTGGAAGTGAATCGCGCTCTGGGTCCGGCGCCGGCGGAACGAAATCGGCCGACGGATACTTTTCGATCGCATATGCCATGAACTCGTGCCACATCGGAGCGATGATAAAGGCCGCGATCTTCTTCGCCATCGGAGTGCTGTCGTTATTACCTGCCCACGCGCCGACGGCTATGCCGGGCGTATATCCGAGGATCCACACGTCTCTGAAATCGTTCGTTGTACCGGTCTTGTCCGCGACATTGTGGCCGGGGAAGTTGAGCGGAGAATCGGCGCCGAATTCCGGTGTGCGCGCGACGTTGTCCGAGAGAACGTCGTTGATGAGGCGCGCGATCTGCGATTCGAGCACACGCTCTCCCTTTTCCTGGTAACTTTCGAGCAGGTTGCCCTTCATGTCCTCGACGCGCAGGACGCCAGTCGGCGGATTTTTCACACCATCGTTCGCAAAGACGCCGTACGCGCTCGTCATTTCGAGAAGCTTGACCTCTCCGCCGCCGAGCACGAGTGTGAGCCCGTAGCGCGCAGCGCTCGAGAGTGTCGTGATGCCGAGGCTCGCTGCGGTATCGATGGCGTTCTGAATGCCCACCAGGTAGAGCACCTTAATAGCGGGCACGTTCTCGGAGATGGCGAGTGCGTTGCGGAGTTTCAGCGGACCCTTGAATGTTCCATCGTAATTCGATGGTGAGTAGCACGGCGGCGCATCGTTCGCATAATCCGACGGCGCGCAGGCGGTCGAGAACTGGGTTTGGAGGTCGAAGACCACCGTGTCCGGCGTGTATCCCTTTTCGAACGCCGCCGCATAGACGAATGGTTTGAACGATGAACCCGGCTGGCGGTCGGCGACGGCGACGTTCACCTTGCCGTCGATAGTGTCGTCGAAATAGCCGCGCGACCCTACCATCGCAAGTATCTGACCCGACGATGGCTCCACCGCCACCATCGCCTCATTTGTTGCATTGAAATTCCTCTCCATCTGCGGCGCCCATTTGGATACCGTTTCTTCCGCTTTCTTCTGAAGGTCGTAGTCGAGCGTTGTCACGACGCGCAGTCCCTGTTTGTCGACCGCGTCGACGCCATATTTGCTCTCGAGATATTCACGAATGAAGAACACGAAATGCGGCGCCTTGATGCCCGCTTCGGCCTCGTCTCTGAATTGTACTTGTTCGCTTTTTGCTTCGTTCAGCTCGTCTTCGGTGAGGTAACCACTCTCCTTCATGCGCGAGAGCACGAGATTCTTGCGCGAGTCGAGCGCAGCGCGGTGGTTGCCGTACGGCGAGAAGTACGTCGGTGCCTGAGGAAGTGCGGCGAGATACGCCGCCTGCGCGATATCCACATCTTTGGCGTCGACGCCAAAGAAGTACTGGCTCGCTTCTTGTACACCATAGATGGTGCCCCCGTACGGATTTTCATTGAGATAGGTGCTCAGGATGTCATCCTTGGAATACACGCGCTCCAGACGCACTGCGAGGATGATCTCTTTGATCTTTCGCGTGATGGTCTTGTCCTGCGTAAGCAGCGCATTCTTCACGACCTGTTGTGTGATGGTCGAGCCGCCCTGACCATATGAACCGGTGGTTATGTCGGCGAAGACCGCGCGCAAGAAGGCGAGTGGACGGAAGCCATGATGCTGATAGAAGCTGGCGTCCTCGATAGCGATCGTCGCCTTTTGGATGTACGGAGAAATGTTATCGAGCGACACGGCGGTGCGACGCATGTTGCCGTGGACATCGTAGAGAACGATATTGCCGGTGCGATCGTAGATCTTGGTCGACTGCGACACAGCGCGGTTCTCGAAGTTGTCTATGGAAGGGATCGGTGTGAATATCGCCCAGACGATGACGCCGCCGAGCGCGAAGAGCAGGATGCCCATGATCGCGACGATACCGAGTCGCACCCATTCGGGGGTGTAGTTGAAGAGGCGTCGCGCCCCCCGCCAGAGTTTTTTGGTCCTACTCATACGTTGGTAGCACCCAGTTTACGCTTTTTTGGCGTCGGCGCGAAGCGCTCGTGATGCGTGTACCCGCGCGGAGGCGAGGTGCGTGATCCCGATAGCGATCGCGTCATACTCATCATCCAGACGTATGACCTTGTCTATTTTTACCAGTGCATGGAGCATCTTGATGACCTGCTTTTTGTCGGCCGAGCCGGAGCCGGCCGCGGCGCTCTTGATCTCGCCCGGTGTGTACTCAAAGACCTGTACCCCGGCGCCGCCGGCAATGGCCAAAATAGCGCCTCGCACCTCGGCGACACGCATTGCCGTTTTCTGGTTGTTGCTAAAGTAGAGTTTTTCGAGTGCTACACAGTCTGGCGTGTGCATCACAATAAGGCGCCTGCATTCCTGCGCGACAACATTGAGACGGTCGGCGAACTCGCTGCTGGCGCTCGTTTCAATGCAATCCGAGTAAAGGAGGACCTCCTTTCCCCCCACCCTTTTCTCAACAACGGCGACGCCGCAGCGTCCGTACCCGGGATCAATGGCAAGCACTTTCGTTCCGCCTTTTCCAGACGAGAAACTCACCATACGCGGGGGAGCATTAAAAAGACGGGATCCATACAAAAAGTGTACCACCGGCAAAGTGGTACCATGTGCGCATGAGATCATTCGGCATGAAGAGCGGACTTTTCGTGCGGAACCTCGTGTTCGGTGTTGAAGACGGACTTGTTTCCACCGTCGGCCTGCTCTCTGGCATCGCCATCGCTGGCGTGGATCGCGAAACCATCTTTCTCACGGGGGTCGTGCTCGTTTTCGTGGAAGCATTCTCTATGGCTGCTGGCAGCTTTCTCTCGGAAGCCTCGGTCGAAGAGATGGGCGGGGGTGTCGACGACACCCGCGGTTCCATCGAGGCTGGGGCGGTGATGTTCGTGTCCTATTTTGCAGCCGGTCTCGTGCCGCTCTTCCCGTATCTCCTCTTTCACGTCGCGGCAGCATTCATCGTATCGGTCGCATGTTCCGTATTCGCGCTTTTCATGCTCGGATACTGGAGCGGCAGGAACACGCGCTCCGCGTGGCGTAAATCGATCCGCATGGGACTCGTCGGAGGTCTTGCGATAGTGGTCGGCGCGCTCGCCGGTACTCTCGTGAGTATGTGAGGACGCTGGACAGCAACTTTCGCTTGAAAAAAGACCGGGGCGCAGGGCACCCCGGTCGTCGACGTATCTGAACGCGGCGCTCATGTGCGGCCGCGGAAGGTGAACGCGTGCGGCAAGAGCGCTCCCGCAACGGACCCGACGAAAAAGAGCGCCGCCGCTTCGGGCATCCAGGAAGTGAATGCGCGAGCGAGTTCGCCGCCGAGGTAAAGACTGCCCGCGCCCACGAGCGCGATGAGCATCGCCGTGGCCAGTGCGAGAGGCAGTCTGCCATGAGCGTGGGCGATCGAGAATGAGATGCCCGCGATCAATCCCAATAGCAATCCGAATCCCGTCATGTTCGAACCTTTCCCAAGGGGCGTTCCGCCCATTTTTGCCAACCGGCATTGAAACACTGATGACCCATCAGCGCAAGAATGCCGCTCGCCGTGTGCGTGGGTGTAGGATGAGAGGAGAACAGAAGGGGGAATAATGAACGACCAGGACGAGCGTATCGCCGTGATACATATCAACATGGCGATGTACAAAGCATATATCGGGAAACGCTGCTTCTGCCCAGACGGCCGGTGGGCGCTCGGCAGCGTTCCGTTCCTTGTGCGCGAACTCAGGATGCACACGGAGGGGATAAAAGAGCTCAATTCGGAAGCGGTCCTGCGGTGCGGCTACATCGTTGAGACGCTCGCCGAGCGCTACTTAGGCGCCCTCGACCCGCGCACGCTTGAAGAAGTGCATTATCTGCTCGAAAACGCTGCTCGTGTGGCTACGTTCCGGTTCCCGAAGGGGAAGTGGCGGACGCCATCCGAAGCGAAGATCATGCAAGACGCAAGCAACACGATCTCTCGCAGTGTGAAAAAACTTGCTCAGCCGGACGCGTAAGTATACGCGCCCGGCCTCCTGTATTTTCCTGTCGATACATAAAACGCGGCCGCCCAAGGAAGGGGCGGCCGTTTAGGCGGCTTGTAGTTCAGCAGAATGAAGTAGATATTTGATCACCTCCCGCATCTCGCTCGCGAGCGGCAACCGCTTCTTCTGCATAAGCCGGTAGATCGTGTGCGTGGTCTCCGAAACCTTGCGCTTCGTGGTCGCAGGGCTTCGCCAGTAGGTGATCAGGTTGTCGAAACGGTCGACTCCCTTCAAACAGACCACATATGCCGGAGCCTTTTCGAGGAGCGGATAATATACACGATCGACATCCGCATCGGTGCGGAGCTCACCGCTGAGTGGCGGTTTCGTGAGCCACTTCACGATCCCAGCGACGGCAGGATTGAACATCAGCGCGATCCTTTCGATCCACCGAACATCCCGGAACGTTTCCTGCAGATCGTGCAGGAGCATCGCGGCGATCCTGTCGGCATCGCGCTCCCCGAGGTGGATCATTAGGACAAGCGCACAGCGGATCGGATGCTCCGATTCGCGCTCGCCGCTCCGGCGCCGACGGCCGCGGAATGCGTGTCGAATGAGCACGTATGCCTTCTTGATCAGAACGTATCCCGGGCTTCCTTCGGGATGGATCTTTCCGACCGTCTCGAAGAAGAATCGTTTGTTGCGCGCATGCAGCAAGAACGAGAATTTCTTCCTCAGAAGATCGGGCAGGTACATCCGTTTGAAAAGCTTCCACGGAGGTAGCTCGTGATGCCGAACAGTGCTCCTGTCCGGCCTTTTGAGGCGGGACATGAGGATCCTCCACTGTTCACGTCGTTAACTCTGCCGCGACGATATCATTCGTCGTACTCGTCCACAAGGGTTACGCGGCGTTGGTGTAAACGTCCTCAACGTCGTCGTAGTCGTGGATCTCTTCGAGGATTTTCATGAGCTGTGCACTGTCGCTTTCGGAGAGGGGAACAGTGGTCTTCGCCTCATAGCTGCCATCGGGCAGCTTTTCGAACGCCCACGCGGCGCTTCCCGGCGCTGCGAGCGCGAGGCCGTTCTTTGTAAGAAGGTGTTTCACTTCCTGCGCGGTGCGATTGCGACTGTCGGTGAGTGTTTGGATGATAATGGCGGCTCCGCCCGGTCCGTAGGTCTCATACGTGATGCCCTCGAGGTCCGCCGCTTCTGCAGATGTTCCTTTGGCGACGGCGCGTTCGATATTTTCTTTTGGCATGTTCGCTTTGCGCGCGGTCTCTATCATCGTGCGGAGTGTTGGTGACGTGACGTCGCCCTTCGCGATCTTAGACTCGACGGCAATGCGCTTGGCGAGCTTGCCCCAGACGTTGCTCTTCGCAGCGTCTGCCGCCCCCTTTTTGTGCTTGATCTGCGACCACTTGTTATGACCCGACATATACCTGAGTATGCGCCGCGGATAAGAAAATGCAAAAAAGACGTTCCCGGGACGGGTTTACATATCAAGAGTGATTGGTATGGTGTGTTTAGGCACATGCTCGTGCTGGGAAACCAGGGGATTGGGATGCCAAATGCCTTGATCAAGTGGACTTCGCTCGGCGGCCAGTGGGACAAACGTTCGATGTGGCTGCTCGAGCTGACGACCGAGGGTCTCGAATTTCCGCCGAAACCGAAGGCGCTGGAGGTGATCTGCAAATTCGCGCCGCACACCGACATCGTGCAGCATAACGGCAGGTCGCTCCAGGTCATGTTGCCGGTCTCCGCGGAAGAAACGACCCGCGCGTCGATCGGTCTTGAGCTCGGACAGCTCATCTCGGTCGCTGCATGATCGTCACGGTCATCTTCAAACAAGTGCGTCGCCCTCGCGGGCGACGCCGCTCTATATCGGGATATACTTTTGATATGCTTTCGACACGAACACGAATATTTATTTTTGCGACGCTCGCACTCGTCGCCGTGCAGGCCATCGTACTCCACCTTTTGGGCCAGCCCGCGATCTGTGCGTGCGGGTACGTGGAGCTTTGGCATGGCGCCGTTCTCAGCAGCGGCAACTCGCAGCACCTCACCGATTGGTACACCT
>JBAYUL010000050.1:0-6210 GCA_041675105.1 Minisyncoccota bacterium | reverse complement strand
TGTCGACTTACCGGAACCAGTGGGGCCCGATATGAGAATGAGCCCGTGAGGTTTCGCTATCGCGTTGCGCATGACCGAAAGATTGCGTTCGGAAAGACCGATCTGGTCGAGCGGGATGAACCCTTGTTCACGGTCGAGAATACGGATCACGACCTTCTCACCGTTGTATGAAGGGAATGTCGAGACGCGGAAGTCGATCTGGCGATTATCTATAGTGGCCGAAAAACGTCCGTCCTGAGGCTTTCTTCGTTCGTCGAGTCGGATCGACGAAAGCACTTTGATACGAGCAACGATGGCGCGATGTGTTTGCAGAGGCAGAACGACGCTTGTATGCAGCTCGCCGTCCACGCGGTAACGCACTCGCACGCCGCTCGGGAGCGGCTCTACGTGCACGTCCGACGCATGACCGTCGATGGCATAGCGCAATATCGTCGATACGATCTTGATCGCCGGCGCATCTTCCTGAATATCATCCTTGGACTTGCCGCCGCCGATCGAAGGATCTTCAAGATCGAGCGTCGAGTTCTCGGTGTCGTTCTTTGGCGTAGGATTCGAGTGCTGTTCTGTCTGCAGGTCAGAGACCGCCTGCTCCACCTCCCCGCGCAGCCCGCGATACATTGTGAGCACTCGATCGAGGTCCGCAGTGGTAATGCCGAAGATCTTGAAGGGTACGCCGCTCGTGCGCGAGATGAAATTGAGGGCGTCCACCGCCTGGATGTTATCCGGCTCTACCATGCCGACCTCCAGCACTCCGTCGACGAGCGCGAGCGGCGCGATACGGTAGTGTTCCGCAGATTCCTCGGGAATGGTCCGCAGCACGTCGTACGGGACCTTCGAGTCTCCAAGTGAGCGCACCGGTATATCCGAGCTGGCCGGGGTGTCTTGAGTCGTTGCCATAACCGCTTAGCGTTTCGGCGCGAAGATCTGAGCCGCTCGAGCCGTCGTCGTACTCACTATCTGTGATGGGAGCGGTGCGAATGGATTATCGCGGCCCACCGGCTCGGGAACGATCGTCGTTCCGAAATCTTGGAGGCTCATGAATGCAGGTTCGGTAAAGATGGTCCCGCTGAGGGTCACTGCACGGAGCGCGAGCAATGTCCCCACCAGTCCCTGTTCGGCACCTCCCGTCCCGGTACCAGAGACAGTATCGGTCGTAAGCAATGGTGGTGTGCCGCCTCCTTGAGAAAGCCCGAACCATACGGCGGCGACCAAGACCACGATCCCGATGATGAACATTCCTTTGTGTTGTGAGATCCAGGGCATAATTATTTGAGCCAATAGGTCCTAAGCGTAATGTCGTAGGTGTAGGTACCGCCATTAGTATCCGACGCCCGCCCGAGCGTAAGCGAAACGAGATCCACAATGCGCAGGCTTGATTCGAGATCGGTCAAAAACGTCCGGAATTCGTCGTAGGTGCCCTGTGTCGTGAATTTGAGCGTGAGCGAATCGTACTTTTGCTTCGCCGAGCTCACTGTACCGACCGCAGTTTGCTGACCTTGACTGCTCTGCGCCGCACTCACTGCGACATTCTGGAGCGCCATGCCATGCTTTCCTGCGAGCGAATCGATATCGAGAATAAGCCGCACGTTGTCGACATGGTCCGGTAGAAGTTTTTTGAGGCGATCGACATCGGTCGGATTGAACGTGTTGTATCGCGAGAGAAGCGTCTGCTTTATCTTCTGCAGTTCGGTCGCCTTCTGCAGTGCCTCATCATATTGAGCTATTTGGGTGTTCAACGCCTGCACGTTGTCGTACGTCGGCTGCGTATACATAAAGAATATCGCTCCGGCAGCAACAAGACAGATGAGTGAGATGACTGATCGCATATTATTGGGTTCCAGTGGCGGAGGTCGTGGCCGCTGTTGGTATTCCTGTTTGCTGCTGTGCCGGACCAAAGAGCGCGTTCTGCGCCGGTGCTGCAGACGTTTGCACCGCACCGGCAGTGTTCAGAAGCTGAACGTAGTTGACCGCCGCGGGATTTACGAGCGCACTCAGGTTGAAGTGAACGCCGTCGGGCTGGCGTGAGATGTCCGAGAATATCGGGTTGGTGACAACGCCGTTCTTGCTGAAGAGGTCCGCCTGCAACGCGACGGAATTCACTCCTTCCGCAATGCCCGACATTTTAATGTTCATGCGCTGCGTGTCGTTCGCCGAAAAATCAAGGGTCTGGAACGAAACCGTGGAAAGTGTCGCTTGCTGCAACGCATCGAACAGTTCGGTCGGTGCCATGTGTGCGCTCAGGACCTGCTCCGCGGAACGCATGCGGTCATCGAGGCGGGTGAGGTCCTGGATGAGCGACGGTTCGAATGCATCCTTCGCGCGCTGCAATTGTTGGACCTTGCTCGCCTCGCTCGTTTTTGCATATTGTTCGTATAAAAAGACCGCGCCGGCGAGTGCACCTGACGCGACGAGCAGCACGAGTGCGACCAAAAGGCCGAGTTCACCGAGCCCACTCTGCGAAGCCTGCCTGGGTATAAGTGTGGCCTGACCCGCGTCGCGAGGAATGAAAGAGGATTGTATTCCCGATTCCATATATTAATTGTGTTTGAGCTTGCGGAGAGCGAGACCGACAGTGACCGAGAATACGGGGCCGATCTCACGTAATACCTCCCCGAGGAACGCCGGAGCCTCGGTGCGGGCAAAGGGATCGGCGATGACCACCTGTGCGCTCAGCGATTTCTTGGCCACTTCCGCTATTCCGGGTAGCGACGCGCCGCCGCCGGTGAGGATCACGTTCGATACATTTTTATTGTATCGCTGCCCGTAGCTCAATAGTACCCGATTCACCTCGCTGAACACACGGGAGAGTGTTGATAACAGTGCATCTTTTATCTGCTGGTTCTCTTGCGCGCTGTACATGCTCGCGTCGATGAAGCCCCGCTCACGCTTCACGCGTTCCGCTTTTTCGAATTCCCAGTTCATGGTGCGTGCGAGCGTCTCGGTCACATGCTGTCCTCCGATCGTGATCAGGTGCGTCATGCGTATGATGCCTCGCTCGACGACATAGATCTTCGTCGTGCCCGCACCGAGATCCACGACCAGCATGGGTGCCAGCCCGTGACCGAGCGCCGAGCGTATGGCACTGAAGATCTCGATCTCGTAGAAGCTCGTCGCAAGACCCGCGGTCTGCATGACCGACTGGTACGTCCGCAGGGTGTCGTTGTGTATCGCGACCAGAAGGACTTCTTGTCCTTTGACTGCCGATTCTTTCCTGGTCTGCAATTGGTCGAACGC
The DNA here is from genome assembly GCA_041675105.1 of Minisyncoccota bacterium. Classification (GTDB taxonomy): domain Bacteria; phylum Patescibacteriota; class Minisyncoccia; order Phycocordibacterales; family UBA2100; genus UBA10103. Next base: position 2,976 of record JBAYUL010000050.1, on the reverse strand, counting down.
GCTGTCCGACTTTTCATCTGCAGGGATCACGAACCAGTCGAGGCTCACTTCTGAGACCGGGACCGGGATGTATTTTCGCGCTTCGATCGGAACGATGCGCTTGAGGGATTCATTGTCGACCTTTGGCAGGTCGAGGACCGACACCAGACTTGAAGAGAACGGTATGGAGATACCGGCGATCTTCGCCGTTACGTTCGCCTCTTTCATGAGGTCCTTAAGCGCTTCTGCCATCTTTTCCGCCGGCAATTTCACCGCCTTACCGATCGCCTGGCCCGCATAGGGACCGAGTGCGATCTCACCGTATGTTTCGAGTATCGCCGTGCCGTGCGACGAACGCAATTGCACGACTTTCGCGCTCGAAGCGCCGATGTCGACGCCGAGTACGCTGCTTTCTCCTTGGTTCGCCGTGAGACCCTTGAAAAAGGTGCTGAGAGAGAACGCCATTTAAAAATTATATCACGCGAGGAGCCAGCCCTTAGTGGGCCTGGTCGATCTTTGCGGCGAGAATAAAGTCATTCTCGGACAAACCCTTGATGGCGTGCGTTGAAAGCTCTACGACGACTTTCCCCCATGAGATATGGAGGTCGGGATGATGACCTTCGCGCTCCGCTATCGGAGCGACCTTGTTCGCGAACTCCATCGCCTGCACAAAATCATGGAATTTGAATTGCTTGAGGATGGATCGTCCGTCCTCTGCCGGCGCCCAGCCGCTCACATGCTTGAGCATCGCCATCGTGTCCGCCTTATTGAGTGGCACCGCATCGCCTTCGCACGCGACGCACTTCTTTTGTGTCAGATCCATCGGGCCACTTTACCACGCGATACAATAATGTGCATGAAGGCTGTGTATGCGACCCTGAAGCAGGTTTTCGAAGCGGCGCTCGACGCGATGCTCCCTCTGCGTCCGCGCTCAGCCCGCACAAAAGAGCTGCGGCTTGAGGACGTACCGCTCACTCCTGCGACCCATGAACTACTCGGCACGAAAATAGTCACCCTCATGGACTACCAGCAGCGGGAAGCACAGGACCTCATTCAATCTCTTAAATACGACGGGGGCATGCATGCGGCACAGATATGCGCGAGCGTACTCGCCGAGTATCTTCTCGAAGAGATCGCGAACGCGCGGAACTTTTCGACGAAAAAGGTACTCCTCATTCCGGTACCGCTGCATAGTTCGAGGGAACGCGAACGCGGCTTTAATCAGATAGCGCTCATCCTGCGGTCGTTGCCCGTGGAGTTCCGCGACGGAACGCTCTCGTCACTTGGAACGGGCGCACTCGCACGATCGCGAGAGACCAAGCAGCAAACACGATTGTCGCGAAGCGAACGACTGAGCAATGTCGCTGGCGCATTTTCAGTGTCAGATCAGACGCTTGTGCAGAACACGCACATATTTCTCATCGATGACGTCGCGACGACCGGCGCCACGCTCGTGAACGCCGCGACGGCGCTGCGCCGCGCGGGAGCGACGGTCACGCTGCTTGCGCTCGCAAGAGCTTAAACAAGGTCGATGCGCCGACGTGCGAACGAAAGAAGATACGCGAACCCTCCGACGACTACGATCTCCGAAAGGCTCAGTATTAAAAAGGTATCCGATGCGTTCCCGCCCGTCCCCGTGTTCGGCGAACCCGGTGCTTGGACAGAAGTGGCGACGGGAGGATTTACAGCAGTGCCGGTCGATATCAACGCGGGAACAACGGCCTGAAAAGCGGCAGCAGGCACAAATGTTGTGACTGGAGTTGACGCCCCGATGGTCGTCGTAGCGGTCGGCACAACTACCGACACGGTTACGACGGGCACTATTGCGACTGTGGTCGTTGCTGGCGTCGGTGTGACAGCAGCCGCAACCGCGCATGTCGCTTTTGAAACAACGCTGGTGTCCAACGTGACTGCGCCGTTGCGAGCTAAAACTCTTCCTTCAACAGCTGCTCCAGTCGTCAGCGTTGCGGATGTAAGTGCCAAAATAGTTCCCTTAAAAATTGAATTGGTTCCAAGGGTCGCAGAGCTCCCGATCTGCCACACGACGTTGCACGCCTGAGCGCCGTTCACCAGGTTCACCCGACTCCCCGATGCCGTGGTCAACGCAGATCCGATCTGGAAAATAAAAACGGCGTTCGGATTACCTTGTCCGTCCAAGGTCAACGTACCGGTAAGACCGAGAGATGACGCAGAATTGTATAGTCCCGGTGTCAATGTTTGGCCGCCAAGATCACCTGAAATGGAAACGGTCCCCACCGACTGTCCGCTCGCCGCGTTATAAGCCGTCCCAAGATCGGCCTCGGCCTGTGCGGCGGCGGCGTTCGTGATCTGCTGTGTCCCGTTGACGATGCCTGGCGGAAACCCAGTGACCGATGTGCCTGGGCTCAATCCGAGGTCACCATTAATGACCGTGGGGCCCGTATTGGTGACGGTGGAGCCAGCCAAGATCGCAAAGCTGCCTGCCGTACCGAGGTCGACCATCGTTGCTGCGCTCACATACGTGGCGGTGCCCAATAGGCATAGAACAACAAGTACACCAACTGAGGTTTTCCTGGAGATTTTCATATGATGGTATTGGATTATTTTGTCTGTTCTCCGATCAGTCGGTCGCGGCGCTGAATGTTCATGAGCGAGTGTGGAGTATACGGAATGAACATGAAGTTTAGATGTGGAGGTAATGAACACCTCATGCATTTTTTCCGCTCTTTGGATCCGGGGCTCTCCCCTGCTTACCCGCGTAGAGATCTTAGACCTCGATCTTCGAGAAAAAGTAGCTTCCAAGACCGAGAAAAAGCACCGTGATGGCGGCCAGCACGCTCAGGTCGAGTACAAGACCGAAATGCGTCACATTGATAAGTACCGTGCGCATGGCGTCGACCCCGTACGAGAGCGGGTCGATACGCGCGATGAGCCCGAGCAGCCACGGGACATTGTTGAGGGGAAAGAGTGAACCCGAGAGAAAGAACATCGGCATGACGAGGAAATTCATGATGAGCT
>JBAYUL010000049.1:0-6243 GCA_041675105.1 Minisyncoccota bacterium | reverse complement strand
GCAAGCGGCGGATTCACTTGTAAGATTGCTCCGGAAGATCGGCGGCGATGCGGAGGCCGTCTACTCCGGCGAAGAGGCGCTTGCGCACGACATCTCGAATACAGATATCGTGCTGCTCGACGTGGGCATGCCGCGCGTCGATGGCTACCAGGTCATGCAAACCCTACGTAGCAGGAGCGTGCGGATACCCGTCGTCGCGCTCACCGGCTACGGCCTACTCGAGGACAAACAGCGAGCACTGGACGCCGGGTTCACCGCGCACCTTACGAAACCGGTCGGTCTCAAAGAACTGCTCCAGATATTCGATACCATCCAAAAATAATAGGACAACAGAACGGGCGCCTCGCGGCGCCCGTTCTTGATCTATACTGCCCTGACTAGCGTACCTCGTACCGCATGTATGCGGCCCCACCAAGAGCGACGAGTGCCGAGAGCGCGAGGATAATGAACGCGTCAAACGCAGTTCCGCCGGAGCCTGTGTTCGGAGTTCCCGGTATCGGTGTCGGTGTTATCACACCGCCGAGATCGGTCGGTGCGGAAACAATGACGGTTCCCGATGTCGCGGGCGGGAGACCATTCGGCCCCATGGCGACCGCAGCAGTAGGAGTGAGCGTTGTTCCCGTCCCCGCTATCGTCGCAGGTATCGTGTTGGGCGCGACGGAGATGGTAAAGGTGCTGCCCACCGGCGACGTCAAAGCGACATTACAAGTGAGGGCGAGCATGTCCGCTGTACCGCCTGCAAGCGTGAAGGGGGCGTTCAGCGTCATACCGGTCGCACCGCCGCTGTTCACGCTCGTGCCGAGGGTGAGCGACCCATCGAGCGAGGAGGCATTGCGGATGCGGCAATCGGAGAGATTGTTCGTGGTGCCGCCGTTCCCGGCCGTTATCGTGAGAGGAAGACCGGAAAGTGTGACCCCACTGCCCGAATGCGTGGCATCAAGCGAGATGTTGGCAAGCGTCACGTTCTGTGAGCCAGCCGGAACGCTCGGCGCAGTGTCGATGCGCACGTTGAGCGCCGCCGTAAGCATCGGAGCGCCTGCGACGAACTGGAACGTAGCGCCCGATGGTGTAGCCGAAGCGACATTACATCGAACGCTGACGGTCGTCGTCCCGATGGCGCTCGAGACCTGGAGCGGCGTATCGAGTGTGAACGTATTTATCCCTGACACCGGATTCACCACGACATTGCCACCCGTCGTGAGAGAACTACCGCCGCTGTTAAAGAGCTGACAACTTGAAAGGTTGGCCGCCGTTCCTCCGTTACTCGTTGTGAGCGTGACCGGGATCGACGTGATGCTCGCCGGCGTGGCATCGCCGGTAATGGTGATCGTGCCGATCGTTGCACCGTTCGAGCCGGGTGAGATGGTCGTGGATGGTGAGGACGAAACATTCACTCCGGAAAGCGCTGTCACCACCTGCGCAGAAGCGAATCCGGCCGAAACCAAAAACGCCACCGCGACTGCCGGGCCTACCATTGTATTCATCTTCATATGAGTCTGTTAATTAGTTTATTAAGAGTTGCTAATGACGCGGGGCTTCCGCGTGCCCCCACAGTAGACACTTCTTCTCATTAAGAGGGCATGAAGTTCATGAAATACAAAACCGCCCTTAATGAGGGGCGGTTTTGAGGAGACTCGCACGATTACATCGATGTACCTCCCGCCGTGCAGTTGCGGCAATTCTTCTTATGCGTTACCGCTTCGAAGATGGCCGCGAGACCGACGAGAATGTAGATGATCATTGAGATCGTCGATCCGACGCCGAAAAGAGAGTCAACGGCGTTGTAGCCGAACGCCACAAGAAGCCAGTTGAGTCCCCCGATGACGAGCAGGATGAACGCGATCATGTGTACTATTTTCATGAGTATATAGAAATTGTGTTAGTAAACTCGACCCCGGACCTCCCCAGTATGAAGCATTCATTGAACTGCGCCAGCGCGGATATCCACTCCGCACCACGATGAGGCGGATATGGCTTAAAGCCACGATATGGCGTATTCGTAACGTCCACGAGTGTGCGCCGTTGCCTCGACCGTCCCACGGAGCCCCGCATACAAGAGCCATTCTTTGAAAAAGCCTTTGAAATGTGCGAGAGGATAGTCGTTATTAAAGAGCGTTATCTTCACATTGTTGCCGCCCAGGTCTTGCGAGATGAACTCCACGTTGTGGAACACATAATGAGCGATGCGTGCGCTCTGCATCAGCACGAATTTCTGGTTGACGCCGATGATAGGCCGAAGAAGATTCCACAGCGGCGTCTGAGTGAAATTCCTGAAGTGCAATTTGCCCGCCTCCTCTTCCCTCTCTTCGCGCGAAAGCGGTCGCGATGACACCATCTCAGCGATGTGTTCGAGTATCTTCACCTCGTCGGCAATGGGCACGTGATCGCCGCTTGAGTAATTCACCGGCCTGCCGAACCGTTTCTGCAATTCATTCAACCCCGCTGTCCCGCGTACAGACTCAAGGCTCTTGATGTGACTGCGCACAAACATGCCGCGGATCGTCGGACGAGGGGCTTCCTCCATAGAGAAAGTATATCGTAAAATAGCGAAGGCGCAGCCAGGGCTGCGCCTTTTTAGTCGTCTATTGCTTGTGCCGAGAAGATCGCTTTCGGCTCCTTATGGAACGGGTGGAGCTCATCGGCACGGAAGTACTTCCGGATCCCCAGGTTCCGGTAATCCGCGGTTTTCACGAGCGTGGTCGGAACGATGAGCGGTGTCCACTTGGCCTGCACCATCTTCGGTGCATGCAAACTCATCGCCCACATGCGGTCGCGGCATATCTTGCAGGGTGTCAGCGTGATCTGCGTCACACCCTGCGGTCCGCTTACGTCGTCCGCACGCGGCTCCCCCACCACGTGGATCGCGAGGATCCGCCGCAGTGTACGATGCCCGTTCTCCTTGAGCGCTCCTTCGAAAAGCCACCATTCGCCACACTGCTTTATGTAGTTTTTGCTCGGCTTGGTATTTGCCGAGAACATAACCGCCCACGGGTTCTCACCCGGGGATGCGTGTCGCAAACCGACGATGATGACCCCGACCTGGTATGGATCGGGCCGCCGGTAGTGGTTCGCGAATCCACGAGCAAGCAGGGCCATCTCGAACAACTGATTCTCCAAGCGCATATCGTCGCGCAAGTACTGGATCATCTGATCGTCATTCGGCTCCGGGAATGCGAGGTACAACCGACGTTCGATCTCAGTCGCTTCCGCCTGGAGTAACTCCTGGAGGAAGGCGTCGCGCGTATGCAGCGCAGTGAGCATGACCGTTCCTCCTGTCTGTTTTTGTGTCCACTTCTCATTGTAGCATATTATGCCCGTTTGTCAATAGTCCACACGTCTCGCTTCACCTTCGATTCACGAATATTTTTATAAAGTTGTGCAAGCGAGTGCTCCTTTCTTGGGGCGGCCCCGGTGGTACAGCCGGGGCGCAAGACCCCACAGAGCGGGTCGTTAGAAGCTAATTCATACCGGCGGATGAACGCTGCGACGTGCGTTTTTCTGGACAGTATCGGATACTCATGACACTGACACACAATGCCGGTGGGTTCGACAAGGAAGAACTCATCATGTAAGCCGGGGAGGCGTGAGCGCGGAGCGCCACGCCTCCCCGGCGTATATGCACCCCGGCCTTCGTGCTTTACCTGACTCTTGCTAAGATGTCGACATGGCGCAAAAGATACGCAAGGCAGTCATCCCCGCTGCAGGATTCGGCACCCGGTTTTTGCCGGCGACGAAGGCCATGCCTAAGGAGATGCTTCCGATAGTAGACAAGCCGATCATTCAGTATGTGGTGGAAGAAGCGGTCGCTTCCGGCATCGAGGAGATCATCATTGTTACCGGCTGGAATAAGCGTTCCATCGAGGACCATTTCGATTATCCGTATGAACTCGAAAAGCGACTTCTCGAGGCCGGAAAAGAGAAGCAAGCGGCGGAGGTGCGCGCCATCGCGAACCTCGCGAATTTTGTGTACATCCGGCAAAAGGGACCGTACGGCAATGGCACTCCAATATTGAACGCGCGATCGGTGGTCGGCGACGAGCCCTTCGCCATTCTCTGGGGTGACGAGTTCATACATTCCGATCCGCCGCGCCTAAAACAAATGATCAATGTGTGGGAGCGGCTCGGCGTGCCGAACATATCGGCAGTTCGCGTGCCCGAAAGTGCAGTTGGCAAATACGGTATCGCCAATGTGTCCGATGTGGAACCCGGTATATTCAAGATCAATTCGATCGTCGAGAAGCCTAAGCAGGGCGAAGCTCCTTCGAACCTCGCTACGCACGGCGCATACATCATGCCTCCGCGCCTTTTTGAGATCCTTGCCGAAACACCCGTGGGAAAAGACGGGGAGCTCTGGCTGGTCGATGCGATCAGCGCGCTCGCAAAAGAGAGGGACGTACACGCAATAGAGATACAGAACGGAAAGTACTACGATACCGGCAATAAGCTGGAGTACCTGAAGACCGTCGTCGAATTCGGATTGAAGCATCCCGACCTCAACGGCGACTTCCGTGAGTTTATTAAAAGCTTAAAACTCTAACGTATGGATATCGGATACATCATCGGACTCGTCGTCGCTCTCTACCTCCTCAGCTCGATCCGCATCCTGAAACAATACGAACGCGGCGTGGTCTTCCTTCTGGGCAAATTCTCGGGCGTACGCGACGCGGGCATTACGCTCATCTTTGTTCCCTTCCAGCTCATGACGCGCGTTTCGCTGCGCACGGTGACAATGCAGATCCCCTCGCAGAAGATCATCACGAAGGACAACGTCTCCATCGATATCGCCGCCGTCGCGTACTATCACATCGTCGATCCCGAAAAGGCGGTCATTTCGATCGAGAACGTCTACGACGCGATCAATCAGATATCGCAAACCACGGTGCGCAATGTCGTTGGTCGTTTCTCGCTCGACCAGCTTCTTGCCGACACCGCGTCGATCAACGAACAGATCAAGAATGTCATCGACGCCCACACGGAACCCTGGGGCACGCAGGTCACCGCCGTCGAGATCAAGGACATTTTTCTTCCCGAGAACATGCAACGTGCCATGGCCAAAGAGGCCGAGGCGGAACGTGAACGCCGCGCCAAGATCGTTGCCGCTCAGGGCGAGTTTCAGGCAGCCGTGAAGCTCGGAGAAGCCGCTGATATCATCACCGCGCATCCGGTCGCGCTCCAGCTCCGCACCCTCCAGACAATGGCGGAGATCGCTACCGAGAAGAATTCGACCATCATCTTCCCTGCGCAGTTCATGACCACGGTACAAGAGGCGCTCTTGACCCTCCAAAAGGACTCTCGCTCCAAATAGCCGGGTTGAGCCTTTGGCAAGGCCGCAGCTGGCCGTCGCCTCACTCGGCCCTTGCATTTCACTGTAATAACGAGGCAGAATGAACGTCTTCATAATGGTCATCATGAAGAATTCATCTTCATTTTTGTATGCTCCGTGCAGGTTTTTAGCAATCTAACCCATGCAAATCATATGAAAATCTTACTCGTAGAGGATGAGCAGAAGCTCGCGCAGGCGCTCGCCAAGGGGCTCGGACTCGAGGGATACACCGTCGACATTATTCCCGACGGCAAAAAGGCCCTCACCCGCATATCGCTCCATCGCACGGATTACGACCTCGTGATCCTCGACCTCATGCTCCCTTCCATGGACGGGTATGAGATCTGCAAACAGATGCGGGAAATGAACATCACGACCCCCATCCTTGTCCTCACTGCGCGCAACGAGACGGATACGAAGGTCCAGCTGCTCACTTCCGGCGCCGACGACTACCTGGTCAAGCCTTTCTCCTTCGCCGAACTCGTCGCGCGCGTCCGCGCTCTGCTTCGTCGCCCGACCGAGGCGCTTCCGGAAACGCTCCGCAGCGGCGACATCGAACTCAGCCTCTCGGATCGCCGCGTGATGGTCGGCGGCAAAGAGGTCTCACTTACCCTCAAGGAATTCGGTTTGCTCGAATACTTCATGCGGCATCCGAACCAGGTCGTGAACCGAGAGGACCTTCTGAATCATCTGTGGGATTTTAATTATGTCGGGTTTAGTAATGTTGTAGACGTACATGTCAAAAACCTCCGAAGAAAACTCGGTTCGGGAGACAGCGGAAGCACTCTGGAGACGGTTCGTGGAATCGGCTACCGTCTTACTGAATAAATACCGGTACGACCCCTTCTTCCGCACCGAGGCCCACGTGGTCGCGCTTCAAGCCGCGTTCGCATTGACCGTGCTCGGCCTTGTCGGCGCAT
>JBAYUL010000048.1:0-6262 GCA_041675105.1 Minisyncoccota bacterium | reverse complement strand
GGGCTGGACCGCGGGGTCTTTTTCAAGGACAAGACCGGCGCGGTGCTTTTCGACCTTCCAATCGAAGAGTACGGCACGAATCAGGACGGAAAGCCGCACCGGCGAAAAGTCCTGAACGGCAACGGCACGAGCGTGTACCTCACGCAGGACATCGGCACGGCGATCCTGAAGGCGAACGAGTTCGCTCTCGACCGCTCCATCTATGTGGTCATGAACGAACAAGACCCGCACTTCATGGCGCTCTTCGCCATTCTGCGCGCGCTCGGCTACTCGTGGGCTGACCGCTGTTATCACATGTCCTACGCGATGGTAAGACTGCCGAAAGGCAGGATGAAATCGCGCGAAGGCACTGTGGTCGACGGCGACGCCCTTGCCGATGAGATGGCCGCACTCGCTGCGAACATAATCAAGGCCCGGGACAGCACGCTCGACGACACTGAGGTCGCACGGCGGGCAGAGGTCATCAGTATCGCGGCCATCAAGTTCTATCTGGCGCGGTATAGCCCGACCAGCGAGATCTTGTTCAACCCCGAGACCAGCCTCTCGTTCGACGGCGACACCGGACCCTACTGTCTCTATACCTACGCGCGGGCACAAAGTGTCATCGCGAAGGCGCAGAGCCAGAACGTCAACCTCGACGGGGCCAATGAGTTCTCCCGGCTGGGAAACGACGACGAACGGGCCTGCTTGCTTCACGCGCTGGATTTCGCGGAGGGTGTGCGCAAAGCGGCGGAACATTATGCGCCAAGCATACTGACCGACCGCATGCTCGCGCTTTGTGCCGCGTTCAACCGGTTCTACAAGAACAACCAAGTGGTAAGCGAAGACGGGCAGCTCTCAAGGGAGCGACTCGCCCTCGTCAAAATGACGGCAGAAGCTCTGCACTGGGGCTTCTCTCTCCTCGGCATCGAGCCGCTGGAGAAAATGTGATGGTGCGAGGGGAGCGTCCACAGCTACGGACGCTCCTCTTTCTTATATGTCGGAGATCAAGATTCCGGCTATACTGCCATCTAGCCGCATGAGCTCAGACGAGCACATTCACATTGGGAGGAGCTAGGAAGACGATGCAGAGCCATATTCTCACCCTGACCGGTTCGCAGCCGGGGCCCATAAGCATGCTTATGGTCGGCGTCCATGGGGACGAGCCTTGCGGCGTTCACGCGATGAGCGCGCTTATATCCGAACTTGATGTCCGAAATGGGACGGTACACATCGCGTTCGGGAATCCGCATGCGATAGAAATGGGCGTACGGTATGTGGAAACGAATCTGAATCGTCTGTTCCACACAGGACCCGTCTCACCTGAGACCGCCGCGGCCTATGAATATCAGCGGTCGCGTACCCTGCTCACGTTCATGGACCAGTCAAGTGCGTTACTCGACGTACATGCGAGCACGGTGGCAAAAAGCGTACCGTTCGCGATATGCGAGGAAAACTCGTTCGATATCGCCCAGTATCTCCCCGTCGGACTGGCGGTCTCAGGTTTTGACGCCATAGAACCTGGAGGGAGTGACGGATACATGTTCCGGAACAACAAGATCGGCATCTGCGTCGAGTGCGGAAGTGTATCCGACCCGCGCGGGGCCTTGCGAGCGCGAGCCAGCATCCTCACGTTTCTGCGCGCCCGCGAACACATCGTTGGCGATGTACTCCGCTACGCGCCGCAACGCAAAGCGCGAGTGGACCGTCTCTACCATACGGTACATTCGTTCTCACTGGCCCGAGAATTCCAAGACTTTGAAGCGATCAAAGCGGGAGAGACTATCGGACTCGACGGCAACTCGGAGATACGAGCGGACTACGACGGCTTCGTGCTCTTCGCTCAGGACTGCAAACTGCCGGATGAGGAGGCGTTCATAACGGGTCGATACATCCCGTAAGGTGACCGCAGAATCTCTGCACTGGGGCTTCTCTCTCCTCGGCATCGAGCCGCTGGAGAACATGTGATGGTGTACGGGGGTGTCCGCTTGCGGATGCCCCCGATCTTTTTGCCCCTATGGGCCACCCTTGCCTGCGATGAACAGGCATGATATTCCAATGGTAGCCGGGACACACGAGCCCGCGAACGAGGAGTGCGATCAATGCGCGTACGACGAAACCTTCCGCTTGCCGAACTGATCCGAGCAAGCGGCGTCCAGGTTATGAACGGCGATGCCGCCGATCCGAACCTGTTCAAGACCGACGGGCCGGACACCGATTCAGTGCCCGACACGATCCCGCTTACGCAAGACTGCTCGGCAGAAGTCGCCATCAAGATGATCGGGGACAAGACCGTCGCCGACTTCTGCGAGCTGCTCGCGTATGCGCCCTCCATGCCGGCCAACAAGAAGGTCGTCGCCTTGGGCACCTGCGTGGAGATCCGCGGCGTCATGATGTCGCCGTATGTGAGCACTTGCGACTGGGCACCGAGCCTGTACCTCAAGCGTCACGACATCACGCTCGGCCCGGAGATCGAAGTGCTCGTGGTCGAACGGGTGTCGGCTCGCTGACGCTCACGTCCACCAACTGCGCCGCGCTTTCGTATCCTTTACCGATACGGAAGCGCGTTTTCTATATTATTGACGAGCCGGAGAATCAGGCTACAGTACGGTAAGAGAAGGAATACGCTTACGTGTGCAAGGAAAAAAGGGATGCTCATGCAACAACACGTCGCACACTGCAGTGGGGCTCCCCTGCGGAGCCTCGAGGACGATACGTTGCCCCCCGTCATCTACGAGGGCGGGCACTACTACCTGGCGAAAGGACCGACACCTTGGTCCGCGACCGGCTGGAACGTGATGTGCGGCCTCGCGCGCAAGCGTGATGCTCGCATGTTGTTCATCGACGACGTGCACCCCGTGGAGAACGTCCACGAGCACGAACGTCATCTCAAGTGCATCAACTTCCGGCCCACGCCCGGCCCAACGCACCTTGCGGCCGAGTCCGCGATGCTCTCGCACGCGCACGAAGCGCTCAAGGTGTTGAGATCGCTGCCGAAGCGACGACGCGCGCGGAAGATCCAGGGCAGATGGCATTGCTCGGGCTTCCCGCTCGAAGGGATCAGCGGCCGCCCGCTGTGCCTGTTCTTCGACCTCGGCCTGACCTGGTACAAACGGCTACTCGGTTTCGACCGCGCGGTCAACGTGGTACCGGAATTCTACGCCGACGAACAACGGAGGTTGGTTCGTCTGGCCAAGAAAGCAATGCCGGACTTCGAACTTCGGGTCATCCTGCACGACGCGCAGGGTTCCTGGCGCTGGCTCGAAGTGTAATGAGCCGGCCAACACACAATGCGAACGGTGCCTGTCTCCAGGCACCGTTTTGTTTTTTCGACGCACTATCGTACACTCACGCAGATGACACAAGCAAAAGCGTCGCCAAAAGAGATCATTGGCATCCTCGGCGGAATGGGCCCTGCTGCGAGCGCGGAGTTCTACCGGCGCATCGTCGATATCGCGCAACATGAGTACGGTGCCGATCAAGACACTGATTTCCCGCCGATGTATCTGTATAATCTTCCTCTCTCGGGCTTCGACGAGACCGGTTTTCGCCATCCCGATGAGGTAAAGAAGCAATTGGTCGCGGGAGTGAAGAAGCTGGCGGCATCAGGAAGCGATTTCATTGTTATACCGTGCAATACCGTCCATGCGTTCATTGCAGACATGCAACATGCAGTGGAAGTCCCCATTGTGAGTATCATCGACTCCGTCGCCGACGAGACGGCCGCGAGAGGGCTGAGTACGGTCGGACTCCTCTCATCGGAAAGTACCCGCCGGTATCAATTGTATGAGACCGCCCTTGCAGAAAGAAATGTTCGCGTGGTGTCCGCGAACGATGAGGAGCAAGGTATTGCAAATAAGATCATTCATAAAGTGATGGCGGGTACGCAGGGCCCCACCGAGGTCTCGGCACTGAGGACTATCATCGAACGATTCGCCAACGAAGGCGCGCAGGCCGTTATACTCGGATGCACGGAGCTTCCGCTTGCGATACAGCAACCCGATATCCATCTTCCCCTCTTGAGTTCGACTGACATTCTCGCTCATGCGGCGCTCACGCGCGTATACGGTCCTAAAAATTGACAAACGAGCGGTTTAAGGTATCGTGATTTTGGCGGAACCACGGGCAGAATCAGCAGGAGACGGCCATGACACAGCGGAAACCAAAGCGTCAACGCGCCACCCAGGCCGAGGGGAAACCCACGGCAACCGGCGGCGAAGTGGCGGCACCCAGCCGGCACATCTTCGACAAGGATACCGGCGATACATCGGCGGACATCCAAGCCAACCTCCGCGGCGAAGTCCCCCGACCGCAACCGGTCGGCCAAGCGAAAAGAACGCCTGACGGCCGACAGTGCCGCGAAGAAGCCGAATAATTCCGGCAACGACAGGCGGGGCGACCATACGATGGTCTGACCCCGCCACCCTTTTTAACTCTATGGCAACACTTTGGAACAAAAACAATAAGAAGAAGACCCATCCGGTGGTCGAGCGCTATACGGCGGGCACAGACCATATTTTTGACGTATTCCTTTTTCCTTTCGATATCGAAGCAACGCTCGTTCACGCGAAGGGATTGAAAAAGATAGGCATCCTCACCGCCGCGGAACTCGGGAAAATAGAGAAGGCACTGAGCGCGCTGAGCCGCGACGTCGTCGGGAAACGCATACGCATCAGACCGGAGGACGAGGACTGCCATACCGTCATCGAGAATTATCTCGTCGCAAAGCTCGGGGACACCGGCAAGAAGGTCCACACGGGCCGCAGCCGCAACGACCAAGTACTTGTCGCCATGCGGCTCTACATGAAGCACGCGCTCGGAAGCGTCCGCGCACAGTGTCTCGACCTTGCGGAACTTTTCATTACAAAAGCGGAGCGCTATGCAAGAGTGCCGATGCCCGGTTACTCGCACACCCAACAGGCCATGCTCACGAGCGTCGGCCATTATTTCGCGAGTTTCGCGGAAAGCTTGCTCGACGATGAGGCGCTTCTCGCTTCGATCGCCCGTCATATCGATAAGAACCCTCTCGGCTCCGCGGCCGGCTTCGGCACGGCGATACCGCTGGACCGCGCTTATACGACACGCGAGCTTGGATTCGCCGACGTTCAGATCAATTCGCTCTACTGTCAGTCTTCCCGCGGCAAGTTCGAAAGCGCCTTTCTCGAAGGTCTTTCGCAAGTGTCCGCGACGCTCGCGCGATTCGCGAATGACATGATACTTTTCACTTCGCAGGAATTCTCTTTTTTTAGCGCCGACGAATCGGTGGTCACCGGCTCGAGCATCATGCCCCACAAAAAGAATCTCGATCCGCTCGAGCTCGCACGCGGCTCCGCGTCGATCCTCATCGGCAACCATGTCGCAGTAAAGGAGCTTTCGAGGAATCTACTCTCCGGCTACAACCGCGACCTGCAGCTGATGAAGAAGCCGCTCATGGAGAGCGTACGCTCGGTCAGCGAGACGCTGAGCGTGATCGCGATCGTGCTGCAGCGCCTCGTCCCGAACGAAAAAGAGATACTTGCAAAGATCCACCCAGGCATGTTCACCGCCGATATAGCGAACGATATGGTGATGACGGAAGGAGTCCCCTTCCGCGATGCCTATCGAATGGCCGCCGAAATGACCGGGGATACCGTGGACTTCGCGAAGAATCTCTCATCGAAAAAGAGCATCGGAGCTCCCGGGAATCTCTCGCTGGCTGCATACAAAAGGCGGCTGAAAACTCAGCGCTCGAGCATCCGTTAGCAGGCCCGCCGCCGCTTCGTCACTTCTTTTTGTTCTTGCGTGCGATCTCGTTGGCTATTTTCATCTGTAATGTCGCGACCTCGATGAATCCCGCGCTCGCGTTCACGTTGTACTTGTAGCCTTCCTTGACGTTGAATGAGGCGTGACCAAGTGCGTAACGAGAGTCGATAGCGACGACGTTCACGTTTCCCCGGTAAAGCTCGAGGGTCACTTCCCCTTCCACTTTCTCATTGACCTCCTCATTGAACGCGTTGATCGCGTCCATCGCCGGGTCGTACCATTTCGCGCCGTAGCAGAGGTACCCCCATTTGATATCCAGCATCGACTTAAGCTCGTTGAGATCGCGGGTGGAGACGGCACGCTCGAGCGCGCGGTGAGCCTCGATGATGGTATGCCCGCCCGGCTGTTCATATACGCCTCTGTCCTTAAGACCTATCATGCGATCTTCGATCATGTACACCACCCCGACGCCGTGCGCCCCTGCGAGCACGTTCAGTTTCATAATGATGTCTGAAAGCGGCATCTTCTTCCCGTTCAGCGC
>JBAYUL010000047.1:0-6293 GCA_041675105.1 Minisyncoccota bacterium | reverse complement strand
CCACTCGCCATAGCGCCAATTGCGCAGACCCGCTTCGCGACGGTTGTCGGTCATGGATTTCAAACGCTCGATCTCGAACAGGCGGCGCGCATACTCCTGCATCGCGGTGATGTTCGAGAGCAGGTCGACGGTCGAACCGTTGAGTGCGGTCTCGAGTTTTTGTGCCCTCGAAGAGAGCGGAACGCGGCGAACCGAGAAATACGCGTTTATGGCAAAAACGACGGTGACCCACAAGAGGAAGATCCAGGCGATGAGCGGGCTCGCAAAATATGCGATCACGAAGCTGGTGACGATCGAAACGATGAGCTCGAGGAATTGCCACAACACGTGCTCGACCATGGCGCGCGTACCGTTGCCCGCGTGGCTTATCTTGTTGGATATCGAGCCGGCGAACCGGTCGGAAAAATAGGCACGGCTGTGGAGCGTCACGTACGCAGTGAGACTATAACGCGCCGTTGCGCGCGCGCCGGTCGCCCATTTCGCTCCATTAAATCCGCTCACGCGGATCGAGATCTGGCCGAGAAGAAGCACGAGCACATACGTGGCGACAGCAAGATACAACGGTCCGAACGACGAACTCCCCGCGGCGATAGAGGCCACCGCATTGGTTATGTTCTTGAAAACATATGCGACACTCGTAAAGAATATGCTTCCCGCGACCACCGCACAGAGGGCGATGACTGCGGGTCTCCAATGCGGGCGCGAAACGAAAAGAAAGAACCGCAGCGGATTCGTGCTTTCGGGAAAATCTGAACGCCACATTGATTCCATAGATGAAGAATATAGGATATAACGAATTACATGAAGTTACTTGGTATAGAGACTTCGTGCGACGAGACGGCGGTCTGCCTTATCGAGGCCGACGGTAGTCCGCCAGCCGGCGGAGGCGAGAGCTTCCGCTACCGTGTCCTCGGCAATGCACTTCTCTCACAGGCAGCGCTCCACGCCGAGTACGGTGGGGTTTTCCCCTCGCTGGCGAAGCGGGAGCATGCGAAGAATCTGGTACCCATGCTGGAGCAAGCCCTCGACGCCGCCGGCGAACTGTCGACCGCGACAGAGCCGAGCGTCGGCGCCACGCTTATCCCGCTCAAAGCCCTGCTTGAGCGCGAACCCGAGCTCTTTACGTCGCTCGCGGCGCACCTTTTGCGATACCGAAAGCCACCTATTGATTGTATCGCAGTTACGGCAGGGCCCGGTCTCGAACCGGCGCTATGGGTCGGCATCAATTTCGCCAAAGCACTCGCGCTCGCCTGGAACGTGCCGCTCGTTGCCGTCAACCACATGGAGGGACACGTACTCATGTCGCTCGTTAGTCCAGAGGCGCTCAAGAGATTCGAATTCCCCGTTCTCTCACTCCTTGTATCCGGCGGGCACACCGAACTCGTGCTTTCAAAACAGTTCGGCGAATACGAACGGTTGGGCGAGACGCGCGACGACGCAGCGGGCGAAGCGTTCGACAAGATCGCGCGCCTCTTGGACCTACCGTATCCCGGCGGCCCCGAGATCGCGCGCCTTGCGGCGGAGGCACGCGCGGCAGGCGAGCCACAATTCACTCTCACGCCGCCGATGCTTCGCAGCAAAGATTTCGACTTTTCATTCTCGGGATTGAAGACCGAGGTGCGCAAGATCGCTGAGAAGAACGCGCCCCTTCCGCTGGAAATGAAAAAGCAGCTCGCGCTCGCCACGGAAAATGCGATCGCGCTCGTCCTGGTAGCCAAGACGATGCGCGCGGCGGAAGAATTCGGAGCGAGCACCATCGTCGTGGGCGGCGGCGTCTCGGCAAATGTGTTCATTCGAAAGCAGCTTGAGGATGCGCTCGCTGTGGCAGACACCTCGGCACAGCTCCTCGCTCCTCCGCCGGAACTCGCGACAGACAATGCGGTCATGATCGCGCTTGCCGGTTACTTCCACGCAGCCGCGGGAGACACAACAGAGCCTGACAGCATCGTCGCAAAAGGAAACCTCCGGCTCGAAACGAAACGACCCCTATAAGAGCGGGCCTGTACCGTACATGAGCACGCCTGCGGCAACTATCAGGTCGGCAAGTATCCAGAGTGAATAGGTGATGACGATGGGACGTTCCCCATGAACAACTCCGTATATGACCCAAGGAACATCCAGGAGCGCGGGCGCGACCCATGCCAAGAGCGACACCCCAGAAGCGTCCTGAAGCATATATATCTTTATGATCTGAGGAATTGCCGTCATCGGCCCGATGACACCGACAACAAGCACCGTCCGATCGAGCAGTCGCATCGTGGCCGTTCTCGCCGGAAATGGCTCCGCAGTTCCACTTTTCCGTTTACGAAAATGTAGATGATGCAGCCCTTTCATTCGGCAATTGTAGCTTAAAAACAGCACGAAATCTCAACGTCTTATGATATTATCTCGGAATGGAGCCCTCAAAAGCGCCGGAGCCATTTCTGAAGCCGTACAACTCCGGTGAGAACGAGCCACGCATCCGTGAACTGTGGGACGCTTCGGGGTATGCCAATCCCGATGTTTGCATCGAAAAGGGCATCACGGCCGCTGACGCCGAATCATATTCAATAGTACTGCCGCCGCCGAATGTGACGGGGACGCTTCACATGGGCCACGCGGCAATGCTGGCGATCGAAGACATTCTCATCCGTTATCACCGCATGCGCGGATTCAAAACGCTTTGGCTGCCGGGCACCGACTCGGCCGCGATCGCGACGCAGTCGAAGGTGGAGACCGAGATCTATAAATCCGAGAAAAAGACTCGACACGATCTTGGCCGCGACGAGCTGCTCAAGCGCATCGATGCGTTCACCGAGGAGAGCAAGGCGACCATCATCAATCAGCTCAAGATGATGGGTTCATCTCTGGATTGGAGCCGCTACGCATATACGATGGACGAACAGCGCTACGCGGCCGTCATGGAAGCATTCGTTCGAATGTATGACGCCGGTCTCATCTATCGCGGCGACCGCATCGTCAACTGGGACCCGAAGCTCCAGACGACCGTGTCGGACGATGAAATAGAATACGTCGAACAAAAAGACCCGTTCTATCATTTCAAATACGGCCCATTCGACATCGGGACCGTCCGCCCCGAAACGAAATTCGGTGACAAGTACGTGGTCATGCATCCCGACGACGCACGTTACGCGGAGTTCACTCACGGACAGAAAATTGAGCTCGAATGGATCAATGGGCCCATCCTTGCGACCATCATCAAAGACGAGGCAGCAGATATGGAATTCGGGTCCGGCGCGATGACCATCACGCCCGCCCACTCGGGCATCGACTTCGAGATCGCGCAGCGCCACAAGCTTGATATCGAGCGCGTCATCGATGATCGCGGCATCCTGCTGCCTATCGCGGGCCCGTTCGCAGGACAACACATCAAAAAAGCTCGTCCCCTGATCGTCGAACACCTGAAGCAAAAAGGACTCATCGCAAAGGTGGAAGACGGTTATGTCCACAATGTATCGACCAACAGCCGTGGCGGTGGCATCATCGAGCCACAGATAAAACGCCAGTGGTTCGTCGGCGTCGACCGCGAATTCACCATCCCCTATTCAGAGATAAAGGGCATTCCGTCGGGTTCGAAGACAACGCTCAAGAAGATGATGCGTGCGGCCGTCGAGAATACCGACATCAAGATCGCGCCGGAACGATTTGAGAAGATCTACTTCCATTGGACGGAGATCCTTCGCGATTGGTGCATCTCGCGCCAGATATGGTTCGGCCACCGTATTCCCGCGTGGTTCAAGGGCGATGAGGTGAAAGTGAGTATCACGTCGCCGGGCGAAGGATGGACGCAGGACCCTGATACGCTCGATACATGGTTCTCCTCAGGACTCTGGACCTTTTCGACGCTCGGTTGGCCTAACAAGACAAAAGACCTGGATACCTACCACCCGACATCTGTGCTCGAGACCGGCTACGACATCATTTTCTTCTGGGTCGCACGCATGATACTCATGTCGGGATTTCTCACCGGGCAGATCCCCTTCAAACAGGTTTACCTGCACGGGCTCGTGCGCGATGGACAGGGGCGCAAGATGTCGAAATCGCTCGGCAACATCATCGACCCACTCACGATGATAGAAAAATACGGAGCCGATGCGACACGTCTTTCACTCGTTGTGGGCGCGCAGCCGGGCAACGACTTGAAACTCTCGGAAGACCGCGTGCGCGGTTATAAGCATTTTGCCAATAAGCTCTGGAACATCACTCGCTTCGTTCTTGAAAACAGCGATACGACCCCATCTTCTTCGTTGCGGGGCCCCGCCGTCGACTCCGCCGTAACATCCAGTACGTCTCCGTCTCCGACTTCCCCGCGCCTTGAATCTGGGACCGTCTCACTGTTTTCACAAGATCAACAATACATAGAGGAAGCGAATATGCTCGTCGCGCAGGTCTCGAAAAATATCGATGAGTTCCGACTCGACCTCGCCGCCGATGCGGTCTACCACTTCGTATGGGACCGCTTCGCAGCCGAGATCATCGAAGAGTCAAAAGCGGTACTCAAAGGCACCGACGCGGCTGCAAAGGCGTCGAAGCAGCGCATGCTCTACGAGATCCTCATCATCTCGCTCAAACTCTTGCACCCCTTCATGCCGTTCGTTACCGAGGCGATCTGGCAGGAACTACCCAATAAGCAGTCGGATCTGCTCATGGTCGCAAAGTGGCCCCTGAGTGTGCGAAAATAAGGCATGCAAGAATTTCTACCCGTCATCGCGGCTATCGCCGGCGGAATACTTCCCGCCCTTGCGTGGCTGTGGTTCTGGAGACGCGAAGACAGTAAGCATCCCGAGCCGCGCAAACTCATCGCGCTGGCCTTCCTTGCAGGTATGGTCACGGTCGCCATCGTCATTCCCATCGAGAAATTCGTGCAGCCCTACATGCCCGATTATGCATGGCTGCCCGCGATGACACTTGTGTTCGTCGCCTGGTCATTCATCGAAGAGATAATGAAATACGTGGCGGCGCGGGTCACCGTGCTCTGGCGCCGCGAAGACGACGAACCGATCGATCCGGTCATTTACATGGTCACGGTCGCACTCGGCTTTGCGGCGGCGGAAAACGTCCTTTTCCTTCTCTCGCCTCTTTCGGGCAATTCGTTCATGCAGACGCTCCTCACCGGCAATCTCCGCTTTGTCGGGGCGACGCTGCTTCATGTACTGTCTTCGGCGGTCATCGGTCTCGCGATCGCGCTCTCGTTCTATAAGAAGAAGCCGGCGAAACGCAGCTATGTCTTTGTGGGAGTTATCCTCGCCGGCATTTTGCACGCCGTATTCAACTTCTTTATACTGAATACGGCAGAAGACCACCTCCTGCGCACCTTTGCATTCGTTTGGCTCGGTATCATCGCGCTTCTCGCCGCGCTTGAGTTCGTAAAGCGTATACAGCCGCGCTGGTCTTGACGCCCTTTCTTTTGATGTATAATTAAACCTACGTATGCTCAGGAAACCTTCTTTTTTCTCCAAGATCACCGGCAACACCGAACAATACGACGACTTTTTTGACGACACGACCGCAGAGCACGCTTCGTTCGAAGGCAAGGGCCCGGAGCGTCACGCGCACATAACGACGAAAGACGAAAGCTGGGTTCCCGAGGAACCGGGAGGCGAACTCGCCGTCGATGTGTACCAGACGCCGGACGCCATCGTGGTGAAGGCGCTCATCGCCGGCGTGCAGCCGACATCTATTGATATCGCACTCACCCGCGAGATGCTCACCGTGAGCGGCCAGCGCGAAGACGAACGCGAAGTCGAAGACGACGGCTATTTCCAGCGTGAACTGTACTGGGGTTCATTCTCCCGCACGATACTGCTTCCTGAAGAGGTCGACGTCGACCTCGCCGAAGCGACCGAAAAGCACGGCATCCTCATGATCCGCCTGCCGAAGATAAATAAAAAGCGCCAAACGAAACTGAAGGTCCGCAGCCGCTAGCCGTTATATAAAGGACCGTCCTTTATATTACTCGTCGAGAAGGCCGAGGCGGTAGATATCGAAGCTGTTCTCCCCTTCGAACATGTCCGATGGATTCGGCAGATAGCGCTTGCGGCTGGCTATTTCGGCGGTCGCATCGTTGATGAGCCGGTGGAACACCTTAAACTCCTCGCGACACTCCGCGAAGTCGATCACATAGCGGCGCAGCTGCGACGAACCATCGGCATTGCGCGACTTTTTGCACTCGTAGACGAGGAAACGCCGCACCGGTTTCCCATAAAGTTTGGTCACAGTGTAGTAATTGAAGAGCGCCTGCATCACAAAGAGCGTTTTATTGCCGCGATCCTTACTGAACGCCGCGACGAATT
>JBAYUL010000046.1:0-6441 GCA_041675105.1 Minisyncoccota bacterium | reverse complement strand
GATGTGATCGTTGACCAAGATGGCAACAGGGCATTGGTGCAGGCGCTCGCTGATTCGTATCTGATGGCGCTCGCACTCGACCCCGTGAACATACGAGCGGGGACCCGCTACATGTTGCCGACCGAGCCCTACAGGCTTGCAATAGGGGATCATCTGTTCGGGCGTGTCATCAATGCG
Organism: Minisyncoccota bacterium; assembly: GCA_041675105.1. Lineage (GTDB taxonomy): Bacteria > Patescibacteriota > Minisyncoccia > Phycocordibacterales > UBA2100 > UBA10103. The sequence goes on along the minus strand of JBAYUL010000046.1, from coordinate 6,264 downwards.
ATCGGGGAGCCGATCGACGGGAAGAAACGCTTTCCGGACGGCGATACACCGCTCGTGCTCGACGCAGATGTGCCGGGTATCGACGTGCGCGAACCTGTCAAAGAGCAGCTCTACACCGGCTGTACGCTCGTGGACACGCTCCTCCCGATAGCCAAAGGCCAGCGGCAGCTCATTTTCGGCGGCGACCACGCCGGCAAATCAGCGTTCTTGATCGATGTCGTTCGGCATCAGAAGGCACCTGAAAATATTTGTATATACGTGCTCATCGGAAAGTCGGCAAGCGAGCTCGCCCGTGTTTCGAGCGAGATTATGGACAACAACGAATCGAAAGTGATCATCGTCGCCGCACTTTCGGATCAGCTGCCGCCACGTATCGCGATCGCGCCGTCGATCGCGTTCACCATAGCGGAATATTTCCAACGACAAGGTAAAGATGTGCTCGTGATACTGGACGATCTTGATGCTCATGCAAAGTACCTCAGAGAGATCGCGCTTTTGGAAGAGCGGCTTCCGGGCAGGGAATCGTATCCGGGGGACCTGTTCTATCAGCAGGCGCACCTTATGGAGCGCTCCGGAACGTTCGTGAAGAGTTCCGGCGGGGGATCGATCACGACGCTTCCCGTAGTGGCCACTGGCGTAGAGAACTTCTCCAGTATCATTCCTACCAACCTCATGTCCTGTACTGACGGACACTTGATGTTTTTACCCGAGCTTCAGGGCGAAGGCATTTATCCCGCGATCAATGAAGAGCGGTCGGTAACGCGTATGGGTCGCCAAACGCAAACGCTCACCCAAAAACAGCTCTCTTCGCGCGTGCGAATGCATTTGAGCCGTTACCGACAGCAGAAGGAGTATTCACAGTTCAGCGTACAGTTGCGACCGGAGGTGCGCGCCGCTCTGCAGTTGGGTGAGGTGTTGGAACACGCGCTCAGACAAAATCCGGCAGACACGATACCGGCGGATGTTCAGGTGCCGCTCGTCGCGCTCACCCTTACTACCTTCGTGCAGGAAAATGATCTCGCTTTTTTCGTTCGTCACAAAGAGGCGATGCGCGCGGCCATTGAAACGGACCCGGGGTTGCAGGAGCTCCGTGCGGGAGCGCGGTCAGGAATGGAACTTGACGCATATCTTTCGCTTCTTGAGACGAAGCGTCCCGTATTTGAAAACATATGTCACGAGTAGCCGATATACGCCGTTCTGTCGAAGACTACCGCACGACCGGCCTCATCACCGGTGCTCTGCAGGAGATAAGCGCGTCGAAAATGCAGGACCTTCGTAAACAATTCGATCAGAACGCCCGTTTCTTTGCCGGCATCCGAGAGGTGTATGGCATCGTAAAAGCGCATGCGCTTGAACTCGCGAAACAAGAGGGAGCAGGACAGAAAAAAAAGAACGTGCGAGACATCTATATCGGACTCACTTCAAATAAGCGTTTCAACGGAACGCTCAATCGAGACATTGTGCGCGCACTTCTCGCGATGCTCGGAAGAGCAAAGGACAGCGATTTTCTGATGGTCGGACTGACCGGCGCACAGCATTTGGAAGAGACGGCATCGCCCGATGCGATAGAGCGTACTGCTTTCGACGACGACATTCCCAACGCGGGGGAGCTTCAACGCATTCTATCGCTGATAACGGATTACGGGCGCGTGTTCGTCGTGTATCCAAAGTTCATCAATCCGTTCCGCCAGGATATCGTGATGACCGATATCACACAGACTCCTACCGCCGTGTCACCAGTCGCGAAAGCTGACTATATTTTCGAACCGGAGATACCAGGCATGCTCGCGTTCTTCGAAAAACAGGTGCGCTATGCGCTATTCCAGCGCATCATGCTCGAGACGGAGCTCGCGCGCGCTGCCGCACGAACCATGAAGATGCGGAACATCAAAGACCGAGCGGATACCCTGAGGGGTTCGTCCGAGCGCAGTTTGCGCCGCGAGTTCGCAACGCTCGCCGATATCGAGCTCATGGAGACCTTCATCGGCTTTAGTTTTTGGAAAAATTCATCGCGCGTGACCATATGACAAACGAACCGAAAGCATCGAGGACGAGCAATAACGGACAGCAGGTCGTAGGACGCGTGCGCCGTGTCGTCGGCCAGATCGCCGTCATTGAGTGTGAAGGAGAATACCGACCGCCACTACAAGAAAAACTGACCTCGCAGGACGATCCAAATGTCCTCCTGGAGGCCTACGCATACGGAACGGATCGTACACTTTTCTGCCTCCTTTTCTCGCGTCCGGAGGAACTCATTCGCGATACGCTCGTCGTTTCGTCAGGGCGTGAGATCAGTATTCCTGTCGGCCCGCATCTTCTGGGGCGTGCGATCGATTTCTCCGGCGAGGCGATCGATGGTAAAGGGCCGGTGCTCGGAAAAGAGGAGTGCTCTATCTACGAAGGAGAACACGGTACGAGCCTTGATACGGTGGTCCGATCCAACGAGATCATCGAGACCGGCATCAAAGTGATAGATTTTTTCACACCGCTTTTGCGCGGCGGGAAAATGGGCCTCGTCGGCGGGGCAGGGGTGGGAAAGACGGTACTGCAGACGGAGATACTGCGAAACATCATCAATGCGCGCGCCGGTGTCGCCGTGTTCGCGGGCATAGGTGAGCGCACGCGCGAAGGTCATGCGCTCTGGCGGACCCTAGAGGATTACAACGTTCTCGATAAGACGGCGCTCGTATTCGGGTACGTCAATAGAAATGCGGCAGTACGTTTTCGTACCGCTGCCGCTGCGGCAACCGTTGCTGAGTACTTTCGCGATCTTCCCATCACCGCCGACGATGCTGCGAAAGGAAAACCGTCGACGAACGACGTACTTTTTTTCGTCGACAATGTATTCAGATTCCTTCAGGCCGGAAGTGAGCTCTCGACGCTTTTGGGGGAAATACCTTCCGAGTTCGGTTACCAGCCGACGCTGCAGTCGGAAGTAGCGCAGTTCGAGAACAGGCTCACTTCCACAAAGCGGGGAAGTATCACATCGGTGCAGACCATATACGTGACCGCTGACGAATTCACAAATCCTGCGGTTGTGGCGACGCTGCCACACATGGACACGGTCGTCATTTTATCCCGAGAGATCACGCAGAGCGGCAGATTCCCCGCGATCGATCCATTGAAATCAAGTTCGAACGCACTGAACGTTCGGACTGTCGGACAGGAGCATTTTGATACGGTTCACGAGGCGCGCTCATTGCTCGCACAATATGACAAGCTCTCCCGCATGGTAGCGATCGTCGGTGAGGAAGAGCTCTCACAGCAGAATCTCGAAACATACCGTCGCGCGGAGCGTTTGCTCAATTACATGACGCAGTCATTTTTCACGGCCGAGTCCGAGAGCGGCCGCCCCGGCGTGGTGATGTCACGAGCAGATGTAGTGCGAGATGTACGTTCGATACTTGATGGAGAGGCTGATGACATTCCGGCTGAACATCTTCTCTATATTTCGGATCTTAAGAGCGGTGGGCATCTCATACCGCGCAAGAATCGCGTATGAGCCGCGCAGCTCGCGACGAGGGTAAAACACTCCTAGTACGAGCATCGTCGCCAAAAGGGCTGTTATGGGAGGGGAGAGCGCAGTCGGTCTCGTCCCTAAACAGCCAGGGGCCATTCGACCTGCTTCCTGAGCATGCCCACTTCATCTCACTTATTGAGCGTCAGCCGATCGTTATTGTGAAAGAGGGTGGCGAAGAGGAGACACTCATCTTCCAATCCGCGGTCATCAGGTTGTTCGACGATGTTGTTAACATCTACGCGGATATTCAGTAAATAAAGACCTCGGACAAACGAGATTCGCCCGAGATGGCGCTTAAATCCGTATCTCGGGAGCCGACAATCCCAAGAGTTGGTTCGGCGCAGACCTATTCATCGGTGCTGGATCTTGCGATCAGGGATCGCTTTTCATTAGAGATGCTTTGAAAAGCGCCTTGAGCGCACTTCGAGCATAGTAAGACTCCGAAACGTATCCGAATGCCGTCGAAGATGTTCATTTATGAGTGACCACTCATAGGTCATCAGTTCTCCACATTCGACTAGAAAATAAGCCATTTATGCGCTCATTGTGCCGTATCATATTAGTAACAGATGGATATGTTCGGCAACACGAAATACGTAACAACCATTAGTGTTTTCGTTCTCACGATACATTCATGATTCTTCCTTTTCAACCTCTCTGAGGCAGCACGATTCAAGCAAATGACGAACGAAATAAATATTGGCGGAAGGACCTTGATCAGCTCCAAGGATGCGGGTGCAACTTTTGATTTGTCACCGGACTACATTTCGAGATTATGTCGAGAGGGTAAGGTGGAAGGGCAGCAGATCGGGCGGACCTGGTATACGGATAGCAAAAGCCTCTCGGCATTTCTCGATCAGCGGGGCGAGGAAAAGAAACAGTTGGCGGAAGAGTTGAGAGATCAGCGTGTCCAGGAGTACCGTGCACACAAAAAAACAGTAGGTCGTTTCTTTACTTCACCAGCTCCTCGACCGGAGATCGTTGAAACCTTGCAGCCGATCGAGCATACATTGAACGATCTGTTCCCGACGCGCGAGGAAGATATTCTGACGAAGCCCGTCAGCGGGACGCGATCTGTACCGCTTTCGGCAAAAAAGATCTCACGGCTTGGCCCGATCGCCGTCTTTCCGGTGGTCATTGTCGCGTCGCTCTTTTTCTCGGTGAGTGCGTTCGCGATGATCGATCCGGCGACTTTTAAGAATGTCGCAGACGCGGTCTCGTCACGCGCGCATCATGCGTATGTGCAAGTGTATTCGGTCATTGAGAATGTGCGCGCGGTCAAAGAGACAAACCGGAATCTTGCGGCTGCGAACGTGACACTGGACCAGGCTGTCGCTCTTACGACAACGACTGATGCTTCTACGTCACTCGCAGGAGTTGCTGCGAGCAACGCAGGTCCTCTCGTTATCAGTGACACGTTGGTACCGCGTCCGGATTTTAATCCCGGCTCGATCGAAGTCGGTGTCCCGCTTTTTCTTGCAAAGTCTTTATCGGTCGATGGAGCTGCGCGAGTCGGCGGCGCTCTGACTGCCGGAAGCGTTTCCGGAAGTTCGGTGTATGCGGGCAGCCTGACGGTAGCTGGCACAGCAAGATTTAACGGTGATGTATTCGCGACTGGTCCCGCGATCTTTTCCGGCACGGTCAGCGCCCGTGGAGGCATAAAGACAGCGGGCGCTGATGTTGATCTGCAGGGTGGTCGCGTTTACGCTTCCAACGTTGTAAATGGCATTAAAGCGGGCACGAATGTCACGATCACAGGAACGACAAATAACCCGATTATCTCAGTAAATGTGCCGTTTTATGGTGGTGGGGGCGGCGGAGGCAGCGTGACGAGGATTTCCAGCGGGGCTGGCCTCACTGGCGATGTGACGACCACCGGAAGCATAGCTCTCGACCTCGGAAGCGCGAATACCTGGACGGCGCTACAGACTTTTTCTGGGGGTGCCTCATCATCGTTCCTCACGCTCTCGACCGCACTTGGGATCGCGAGCGGCGGCACGGGGACTTCGACAGTGCCCACCTACGGACAAATACTTGTTGGCGATGGGAGCGGCGGCTATACATTCGCCGCGACATCGACGATCGGCGCTTCGCTTTTTTCGAGTTTGGGAACAACGACCTATCTGACCGACCTCGCTGCGAATCTTGGCGTGGGAACCTCGAGTGCGTACGCGAAACTGACGACCTGGGGAGAGGGGCCATTATTCGAAGCAGTGAATAACTCCTCGTCGACGATATTCTCGATCGGGCAGTACGGCGCGACGACGACCAACTTCGCGATCACGGGTGCGACATCATCCGTGCTCAAGACCGATGCGTTCGGAAATGTCGGTGCCGCAGTTGAGGGAACGGATTTTCTCTCGGCGAATTCCATCAACACGTCGGCGAAGCTCGCGGGCATTCTCACCGATGAGACGGGAACCGCAGGCTCCGTCGTGTTCTCTGCGAGCCCGACGTTCACCGGCACGGCAAACTTCGTATCGCTTGTCGCCTCCGGTACGGCGACGTTCCGTGACCTCGTAACATTCGAAGGCGGCTTCACGTCGCTCGCGACGTCGAGTATCGTCGGCGGCCTCACCATCTCCGACACTGCCACAACGTCTAACTTTGTCATCACCAGTGCCACCTCGTCACTCCTCAAAACGAATTCACTCGGACAGGTGATCCCCGCCGTCGCCGGCGTCGACTATGCCACTGCCGGCTCCGTTGCCGGCGCGGAAAGCTGGCAACTGGGAACAAATGTG
>JBAYUL010000045.1:0-6448 GCA_041675105.1 Minisyncoccota bacterium | reverse complement strand
ACTTTGCGACGTTCGAAAAAGCACTCGAAGGATGCATTGCGGTGCTTATCAATTCGCCGTCGAATCCCACTGGCACCGTGCAGGAAGTCGAAACACTCAAAAAGATAGAAGCGCTCTGCGCGCGCAAAAATGTGTACGTCATCTCCGACGAAGTATATAAGGACATCATCTATGTTCGCGAGAATTATCTTCTCAAAGGGCCACGTGTGGTCACGATCAATTCGTTCTCGAAGACATACGCGATGTGCGGTCTGCGCGTCGGGTATATCTATTCGCAGAACCCGGAGCTCATCGCAAAGTGCGTCGAGATGAAAACGCACACGGCGATGAACACATCGATCGTGGGCCAGATGATGGCGCTTGCCGCTCTCTCGTCGCCCGCTAGTTACATTGCGCATAACCTGGAGGTCTGGAAGGCACGGCGCGACATGATGTACGGCGGTATGCAAGAGCTCGGGCTCGATTTATGGAATCCCGAGGGTGCATTCTATGTATTTCCGAAGTTCAAAGATTCAAGCAGGGCACTCAACGACCTGTTCTACAAGTACAAGATCATCACATACGACGGCACGTGGTTCGGCGCTCCGGGCCGACTGCGCTTCAGTTATGCCCTCGATGCGTCGAAGATCCAGGAAGGGCTGCGCCGATTGAAGGAATTCCTCGGCAAGGAGCATCAGTCATATTAAAACGGGGCCTTCCGGCCCCGTTTCGTTTTCGACTAATTGTGCGAGTGGCCCGCGTGCGGGTCGCGTGTGGTCGATTTCGTGAAATCAGATATCTTTGCACCGGTAACAGCAAAAAGATAGATGATCTCAAGGATGCCAAGCGTGTTCAATACGAGAAATGCGATGAACCACCACATATCGCCTCGTTTTGCGGATCGCCAAAGCGCAAGCCCTTTCCATAAAAGGCTCCACAGAACAACCAGTAAAATTAACCCACCTATAGCAGGGAATCCGAATCCGAACATGTGGTCTCCAAAACCGGGCCCATAGTTGATGTAATTCATATATTCATAGTATAGACCTTGTTTGGTTCCCAGCAACACAAGACGACCGTAACTGAAATATGCGATAACCTGAGGGTGTATTAGGAGCAACGCGGGCTTCATTACTAATTCATGTCCGTGATTAAGCGTAAATATATGAACAAAAAATTGATGATAGCGGGTTCAATAACTGCAGTATCGTTCCTCATGGTCGCACCGGCACTCGCGCAAGTGGGTCCCCAGGGTCCCGGCGGTATGCCTATGAGAATATGGGGACACCGCGCAGAACAGAAGGGGGAAGTCCAAGAACGGGTTGAGGCACGGGAGAATGTGAATGATGATCAGGGCGGCATAATGGGCCGCGTCCAGCAATTCATGGGACAAGGCATCCTGAAGGGCAAGGGTGAAATGGTCGGGCGCGCGATCGGCGGCAAGGTGTCTGCCGTGAGCGGCTCGAGCTTCTCGCTCGAAGTGCCGCGTATGCGTGATAATGCGACAACGACGCTCACCGTGAATACGACGGCTTCGACCACCTTTATGCTCGGCAAAAACCCTGCGTCGCTCAGCGATGTTGCTGTCGGGAACTTTGCTATGGTGTTCGGTCCCGTGTCGACATCGACGCAGACCATCACGGCGGTACGAGTGAATCTCGCAACATCCACGCCCGGTATTGGTCCGAAGCCGATGATGGGTAAAGACGGAGAAGGTCGCGAATGGGGAGTAGGGGCTTCGACCACTCCGGAGCAAGTGCAAGCCGATATCGCGGCGCGCATGACCGAACAGTTCTCCGGAAGAGCTGAACCGAGCCTCATCCGGAATATCGTGAACTCAGTATTCTCGAACTTCCGACATTTCTTCGGCAGATAAGCAATACAGGTGTCAATTCGAGCAGAACCGGCCCCGCGTCCGCCAACTGGCGGAGCGGGGCCGGTGTTTTATGCTGACCGCCTGGTATGACGTAGGAATTGTTTTCGTAAAAGCCTTTCGCAAATAATACAGCGATTTTTCTCGATCGGCTGTTCAGACTTTTTGGCAATAAAATCCTGAATTATGCCGCTCTCAATATATTTCCTTTTGAGTGACTCCGGAAGGTAGGGAAAACAGCCAATACTTTTGCGACAGTGTTTAGCTCCACATTTGCAGCTCATTGGCCATCCGTCGACATAATAGGCCGGATAATCTGGCGGTGTCCATTCCGTTGTGGAATAGTCATATGTAATTTCTTCTCCCGCCTGTATGGTCCGCATCGCAGAGAGCGTCCATTTACCTCGGATACCTGCATTGGGTTCGCACGAATGATTGATCCGGAAATACGGATCATCAAGAAGGATGTAGGTTCGGATTCCTATTTGGAGGTGATCGCAGGAGATCCTTTGATCTTTATTTAGATGATACTTCTCGAACCATGCGAAAGACCTCTTCTTCCCGCGCATCGAACAGATCCTCTCACCCTTTTGAATTGTCCGATTAGCAAAAGCGCCGAGACCTTCGATCTTGGATGGTCGGATCTCGAAGGGAAGCGTAATCATATGGCGGAGAGGGAGGGATTCGAACCCTCGGAACCCTTTAGAGGCTCAACACATTAGCAGTGTGCTCCATTCGACCGCTCTGGCACCTCTCCATATTTCTCTGACTGCGGTTCTACCTTACCACGCCGCCCCCTTAGAATCACGCAATCCTGAATGAAATAAATCTTCATGGAAAGAGTATTAAGGGATATGAGGCAATCACACATTACACCCGCCTCGTATAGCAACCATTACCATGAGAAAATTCCTTGCATCGACTGCCTTTGTGGCGGTGTTCACCGTATACGCTCTGTACCAAAGCGCTAGCGCGTCGACCTCGACGCCGATCGCGGCGGCACCGACGACCACCCACAGCACTCCACAAGTTGCCGCGCCAGCTGCGAAGCCGGTCGTTGCCGTTGCCAAGAAACCGAAGACCGTGGCGCTGGGCGCATATCGCGACGGTGTGTATACGGGCGCTGGAGCGGATGCCTACTACGGCACGGTGAAGGTGCAGGTGAAGATCGCGAACGGCAAGATCGCCGACGTGACCTTCCTCGACTATCCGCAAGGTAGGGGAACCTCGGTGAGCATCAATTCGTACGCAATGCCGCAACTCACGCAAGAAGCGATACAGGCGCAAAGCGCGAATGTGAATGGCGTGTCCGGCGCTTCGGCGACGAGCGCCGCGTTTCGCCAGTCGCTTGCCTCGGCGCTCTCGCAGGCCAAAGCATAATTATGAAAGATACGCGCGACATTATGGGCATGCCCGTCATCATCGATATCGTGGGAGAGGGGCACGCATCGCTCGAACCGCTATTCGACTATTTCCGCTCTGTAGATGAGCGCTTTAGTCCGTACAAGGCGAGCAGCGAGGTGTCACGCATCAATCGGGGAGAAATAGCGCCATCCGAATACAGTCTTGAGATGCAGGAAGTGTTCGATCTCGCGGAAGAGACTAAGCGGGTCACGCGGGGCTTTTTTGATATACGCACTCCCGATGGTTCGATCGACCCTTCGGGAATAGTGAAAGGGTGGGCAATAAAAAAGGTGGCGGATCTGGCGCATGCGAACGGCCATCGCAATTACTGGATCGAGGCGGGCGGCGATATCCAGGTTTCCGGTCACAACGAAGAGGGCGGCGCATGGACGGCCGGCATCAGGAATCCGTTCAATGAAAAGGAGATCGTGAAAGTGGTGCGCCTGCAGGATCGCGGCATCGCGACGTCGGGCACGTACATCCGCGGAAAGCACATTTATGATCCGCATACGAAGCGGTCAGTTTCATCCGGCGATGTCAGCGTCACCGTCATCGGGCCAGACGTATATGAAGCCGATAGATTTGCAACGGCGGCGTTCGCAATGGGGGAAGAAGGGATCCAATTCATAGAATCCCTGGAGGGTTTTGAAGGGTATAGCATTGATGAAAATGGTCAGGCCACTCTCACGAGTGGTTTTTCCGGATATGTGGAAGGTGGATCGCGGTCGTAGGTATCAACGTTATGAACACATTACAAAAATCACTTCTTTCCGCAGCGACGATACTTTGCTTTAGTTTTTATTCATATTATTTGCGCGCGCAAGATACGCAGCTTGCGCTTGCGGTAAGCACCGCCGACGCGTCGAATATCATTCAGCAAACTGCGGCCGACGGCTCCGCCCCACCGCCGGATCTTCAGGCGTACGCAGACCAGATACGAGCCGACGCAAAAAACACCCAACCGGCGACACCGAAGCCCCGGATCATAAGATTTGACGATGATGATGAAGAAGAGGAAGACGACGAAGATGGGCAGAGAACGGTCAGTGTGCGGCAAGTGTCGCCGCAGGTGCAGCAGCAAACTGTTGCAAGCGTGCCAACGACTCAGCAGCAAGCGGTACAATCGCCGGCACCTATTGCCGCGCGACCCGCCGGACAGTACAAAGACGGGTCGTATACGGGTGCAAGCGTCAACGTGTACTACGGTTACGTACAGGTGCAGGCAATAGTGAGGGGAGGAAAGATCGCTGATGTGAAATTCCTGCAATATCCGAGTGACCGCACGACGTCACAATCTATAAACAGCCAAGCGATGCCGCTTCTCACGCAAGAAGCGATCCAAGCGCAGAGCGCGAATGTGAACGGTGTTTCCGGTGCTTCTGCGACGAGTCAGGGATTCATAGAATCACTCACTGGCGCACTGTCGCAGGCACGCGTCTAAGAGTATGTTAAAAATCTCATCTACTTCGTTGCGGGGCCCCAGCGATGCCGTCGCCGTACGGTTCAGTACGCCTCCGTCATCACTTTCCCCGCACCTCGTATCTGAAGGCTTTTTAACCTACTCTTGAAATACATATGCTCCGTTTTATCGATGACTTCTTGAACCGAACGACGATGTATCGTCTGCTCTTGTACTATCTCATCGGCTTGCTCGCGCTCGCGGCAGGATTCTCAGCGATCGGCGTTCTTCCGTACGATCCATTGTATGTTCTCGCTTCTGCGGGCTTTCTGGTCGCAATCGCATGGCTGTTCAATGTCGGGGTCGGCCTCATCTGGAAGGTGCCGGTCAATTCCGAATCCTCGATAATTACTGCACTCATCCTTTCACTCATTATCACGCCCGACAAGCCATACGCGTCGTTCTTTTTCTTGCTGTGGGCCGCGCTTCTCGCCATGGCGTCAAAATATATACTCGCCATCCGCGGAAAACACATCTTCAACCCCGCTGCATTCGGTGTCGCGGCGACCGCGCTGTTCCTCAGTCAATCGGCGACGTGGTGGGTGGCGGGGAATCTGACGCTGCTCCCGTTCGTTCTTATCGGTGGGTTCCTGATCGTTCGCAAAATACATCGCACCGATCTCGTGGTCGCGTTCATCGTTTCTGCTCTCGTAAGTACCGTCGCGCCCATCCTCATAAGCGGTGGCGATGTCCTCTCGGCGCTTACAACGACAATTACGCACACATCGCTTCTGTTCTTTGCATTCGTCATGATCACCGAGCCGCTGACCACGCCGCCACGTCGGTCGGGCCGCGTGCTCTATGCGGCGCTCGTGGGATTCCTCTTTGCTCCCTGGGTGCATATTGCTTCCTTCTATTTCACCCCTGAGCTCGCGCTCATTGCCGGCAATATCTTTTCGTACCTCATCAGTCCGAAGTTCAAGGCGGTGCTGAAGTTGAGGGAAATCAAAAAGATCGCCGCCGATACGTATGAATTCGTTTTCGATGGACCGGTGCCATCGTTCAAGCCCGGCCAGTACGCCGAATGGACACTCTCGGCCGACAAGTCGGACTCACGGGGCAATCGACGCTACTTTACCCTCTCCTCGTCGCCGACGGAATCCGATATCCGGCTCGGCGTAAAGTTCTACTCAGGTCCAAGCACCTTCAAGCAGTATCTTGCCGCCTTCAAAAATGGGGAGACCGTGCTCGCGGGAAGTATTGCGGGCGATTTTACGCTGCCGCGCGACAAGAAGCGCAAACTCGTCTTTATCGCGGGCGGTATCGGTGTCACGCCATTTCGCAGCATGGTGAAATTCCTGGTCGACAACAAGGAGCGGCGCGATGTCGTACTTTTTTATTCCAATAAAACGCAGCCGGAGATCGCATACAAAGATATCTTTGATTCCGCGCAAGCGAGCGACATCGGTTTTCGTGCCGTGTATACGCTCACGGATAGCACAAAGCTCCCGTCGACATGGAGCGGGAATACTGGGCTCGTAGATGCCGCGCTTATCGCGCGCGAGGTGCCGGATTATAAGGAGCGCACCTTCTACGTGTCGGGTCCGCGATCAATGGTCACTTCGTTCCAGAGGACACTGCGTGATATGGGCGTATCTCGTCGGCGTATAAAAGTCGATTATTTTCCGGGATTTGCCTAACAGAGGTGAAAAAGTGTCATCGGCGCTGTTCACTTGGCCCCTGCCCGCGGTGTGTTTTGACGAGGTACAATCGAGAGCATGAAGATACTTGTT
>JBAYUL010000044.1:0-6476 GCA_041675105.1 Minisyncoccota bacterium | reverse complement strand
GTCTCTGGTACGAGAAGGACGCGCAGGCTGCGGCGGAGTTTTATGCGGCCACGTTTCCTGATAGCAAAGTAGGCGCCGTTTTTCATGCACCGTCTGACTTTCCAGGCGGGAAGGCGGGCGATGTGCTGACTGTCGAGTTCACCGTTTGTGGCGTGCCGTGTGTCGGGCTCAATGGCGGCTCATTCTTCAAGCAGAGCGAAGCGTTTTCTTTTATGATCGCGACCGAAGATCAAGCCGAGACTGACAAATATTGGAATGCCATCGTCGGCAACGGCGGCAAAGAAAGCGATTGCGGCTGGTGCAAAGACAAGTGGGGAGTTTCATGGCAAATTACGCCGCGCACCCTGCTGGATTCTCAGAAAGCCGGTGGCGATGAAGCCAAGCGTGCTTTCGAGGCGATGCTCACAATGAAAAAAATCGATGTCGCCGCGATAGATGCTGCGCGCCGCGGCTAAGGCTACCAAATCGTGGAGGCTGGTTTCGTGCTGGCGGCCACGCTTTGTTGCCTTCCTGAGACAGAGGTATCATAGGTACATAGCAACCGTAAGCTTATATTTGTATGAAAGGATCAATGGGTGAGAATTCTGAGCGTCGCTACGTAAACACCTTCGGGAATACGGCGGAAGAATCCGTGGAACTGGTAACGGCAGCTGCGAAGCGAATGATCGATGAGCAGATCGAGAAAGCGCGACAGGCAGGGAAACAATCGGATGGTACGTGGGGGATGAGGCTGACCGGTTCGGGGAATTTCCAATACGATACATATATGCCGTACATCGAGCTCCGAGAGCCGGATGCCGCTGCGGACGCTACCCCGGAGATCATTCAGTTGACCAATTCGCCTGTAACTCAAGCTCAGAGTGAGGAATTAGCGGAATACTATTTCGATAAGATCAAAACGTTGGAAAACTAAACCTCGTCAGGCGCAACAAGATGTTTTTTGTTATACACAATGATCACCCGAGAAAGTAGGGAGCTGCTATCATGAAGGCGTGGAGTATTCTAACCATCCTATACCAGAAGCAGCATCAGGGCTGAGAGCAATGATGGATACGGTTTCGGGCTCTTTTTCGAGCCAGGACGCCACAATGGCCACGCTCTCTTTTGTGAATACATTCCTGAATGCGTGCATAGGATTACTTATTACAGTTGCTGTGGTCACTTTCTTTTCCTATCTTCTCTGCTGGGTCTTCGCCAAGGCGAACTCGGAGTTGAGCACAGAAGGTAGACGCGGGGCCACGCGCGCCTTCATTGTGCTTTTCCTAATGATCAACATCTGGTTCATTATCCGTTTGCTGGATGCGATAGTAGGTTTTTCTAATACGCTCGCATACGAAGTATTCTTCTTCTCTTTTCTGTTACTTGGTTTTTGGTCACTGTTCGGTATGGGGGACGCGTTTATGCGATTGCTCGCGCGCGCCCTCGACGGGATCCTCGACGCCCTCGTATTTGTTGTACGTAGAGCGGGAGGTCAAGGCGAGTCGGCTCTTTCCTCATGGCTCCTGAAAGTTGACCAGAAGACACTCCGCTTTTGCATGCTCGTTATCTTGGCGCTTTGCATCACTCCATTTTCGTTCATCGTCTATCCTGAGCCGACACAGAAGGCCGCATCGCAAACCGCTCCGGCGTATACCTTTGAGGTACAACACGAGCCGGGCGATAGCGCCGTGAAAGATAATACATATGAGAACACCCGGTACGGGATCGCGATCCAGTTCCCAAAAGACTGGGAGGTGACGGCAGCGACAAGTACTGAAGGACTGGTGTTGGCAAGCAATAAAGAGCGCACGCTTGTCGCACAACTCAATGCGGGGTCGTACGGCTTTTCTTCTGCTAATAGCGCGGATCCGTTCTTGGATACGATGTGGGCGGTGCAGAAAAATATGCTCGGAGATGCCGCGCGCAATAGCGGCGGTGTTATCTCGTCGAGCATGAGTACGTACAAGGAAGTGGGTAGCGCGCCGGCGGCCCTTCTCATCATAAACGCGTATTGGCCGGTACACGGCACATTCACGTCGTGTTATCACTACTACTATATTTTTGGCAAAGGTCCGGTTTTCTACACAATTGAGTTCAACACATGCGCGCAAGAGATGCTGAACGAACAAACGGGAAAGACGATCGAATCAATATTGGACACGATCAAGATCGCGTCGACTGACGGGTTTTTGGACTAGCTCGCGTCGACAGGATCTCAATAAGTGATCTTTATCGCGAAACCAGAACGGGGATAGCGAAGTGCCTGTGAATATACCGGCGTTCTCTTCTTTCGAATACTGTATATAGTGAAGGGATGAAAACCCCACGGGAGCTGGCGCAGGACCTCTTGACCCCCGCAGGCATAACGTTGAATGGCCCGAACCCCTGGGATCCGCAGATACACGATGATGTCCTCTTTGAGAGGCTCTTTTCGCAGGGAGTGATAGCGGTCGGCGAAGGGTATATGGAGGGTCTCTGGGATGTTGCGGACCTCCCAAACATGGTCGCTCGCGTGATCAATGCGCAACAAATGTGGGAACTTTTGTCGCTCAAAACGATTCCGCTTGCCCTCTCAGTTCTGCGATCGAAACTTTTCAATCTGCAAAGTTCAAAGCGCGCATTTGAGGTAGGCGAGAAGCATTATGACATCGGTAACGATATATATGAGCGAATGCTCGACAAGCGACTCACGTACTCGTGCGGATATTGGAGTTCGCCGCAGGGCGGTGCAAAGACATTGGAAGAGGCGCAGGAGGCGAAGCTCGATCTTATTTGCAGGAAGATCGGTCTCAAGAAAGGCGATCGTATCCTTGATATCGGATGCGGGTGGGGAAGTTTCGCGATCTATGCTGCAGAGAAATATGGTGCCAGCGTCGTCGGCGTGACCGTTTCAGTAGAACAGGCAGCGCTCGCGCGAGAACGCGCCAAGGGCTTGCCCGTCGAGATCCGCGTGCAGGATTATCGCGAAATAAGTGACGGTCCGTTCGATCACGTCGTGTCGATCGGCATGTTCGAGCACGTCGGTCCTAAGAATTATCGAAGCTTTATGCAATTGGTCCGGAGATTATTGAAGAAAGACGGGCTGTTCCTTTTGCATACGATAGGGGCGAGGACCACCTATACCGCGCCCGACCCGTGGATCGATAAATATATATTCCCGAACGGCATGTTGCCCTCGGCAGAGCAGGTGATGATCGCCGCCAACGAGGTGTTTCTGCTCGAAGATTGGCACAATTTCGGCACCGATTACGACAAAACGCTTATGGCGTGGTTCGCGAATTTCGACGCACGCTGGCCCGAGATCAGCGAGAAGTACGGGCAACGATTTTATAGAATGTGGACCTTTTATCTCAAGTCGATGGCGGGCGTTTTCCGCGCACACGATGCGAGCTTGTGGCAGATCGTGCTCTCGCCGCGTGGCGTCGACGGAGGATATACCTCTATTCGCTGATCCTTTTATCGATGCGCGAGCCAGAGCGCATGGCGCATTTCAGCGATATTCTGGAACGAACGAAAGGCAGGGAAATTGAGTGCTCGTTCGAGCGCTGTGCTTACTGAGCGTCGCAGGTAGATCGTACAGACATTGATGCCCCGTTCCTTCAGGCTCGAGAAGTATTCTTCGAGGATCTCGATGGCGGTGATATCGATGAGATTCACGCCCGCGAGGTCGAGAACAAGGGTTTTTACTGGCGCGCGTTCACGTATCACATGGGCAGCTATCAATTTGTCTATTTCAGCAACGATATGAGCGGCGTTCGCGTAATACACCGCCATGCCGATGCGGACCACCGCGACCCCGGGGAACGTGTCGACGGTCGCTTCTTCGATATCGCCGCGCAAGATGTTGAGCTCTCGGTCGACGCCGATCTCCGATACGTGCGGTCCCCAGACGGTCTGGCGAATGAAGAGCATGAGCGCGACGACAATGCCCAGGAATATCGCATCATCCGGTTTCAGAATAAATGCGAGGAAGAACGTAAGGAACGCGACCACGCCGTCGGTATGTGAAACGCGGAACATCTGGCGCAATCGCGCGATATCAATGAGCGGGATCGCTGAAAGTATGACGATGGCAGCGAGTACGGCGCGCGGAAGGTAGAAGAAGAACGGGGTAAAAAAGAGGAGCGCCACGACGGTGATGAGCGCGGCAATGACCGATGAAACGGCGGTCCGGCCGCCAGCCGCGACATTGACCGCCGTTCGCGTGAACGAGCCGCTTATCGGGAAACCTCGGAAAAAGGAGGTAACAATGTTCGCGAGGCCTTGCCCCGTCAGCTCCTGGTCGGTATCAAGATGCTCGCGCGTCTTGTGTGCGGCAGTCTTTGCACTTGCATGCGTACCGACAAAGCCGACGAGCGCGATGATGGCCGCTTTTGGTATGAGCGTCGCGAGCGTTACTGCTCCGAACCATGGCCACGTGAACGAAGGGAGGCTCTGGGGCACGACGCCGACGAGCGACACGCCGTGCGTACCGGATGAAAGTGTATAGCTCGTGAATACGCCGAGGGCAAGCACCATGAGCGCGCCGGGAAACGTATCGGGCAGGCGCTTGAAAGCTACAAGGAGAGTCATCGCACCGACACCAACGAGTATCGTGGGAATGGAGAATGAGGGGAGCGCGCGCACGATATCCGCAGCGCTCGCGAAGAGCACGTCGTGCTGCGCGACGCTGATACCGACGAGCGACGGCAGTTGTGTCACAACGATGATGACTGCGGCGGCAGAAGAAAAGCCGAAGACCACCGAATGGGGTACAAGCTGCAGTATGAACCCCAGACGGAACACTCCCATGAAGAAATAGATAAGACCGACCAAGAGTGCAAGGGTAGCGGCGAGGCCGATATATTCCGGGGTGCCGGGGGTAGCGATCGGTACGAGCGAGGCGAGTGTAAGAAAACTTACGATGGCCACGGGGCCCGTCGAAAGTTGCCTTGATGAGCCCCAGAGCGATGCGACGAATCCGAAAAGGGACGCGTACAACCCGTAGACCGCGGGGAGGCCTGCGATGAGCGCGAGTGCCATTGATTGCGGCACCTGTATCATCGCGACGGTGAACCCTGCAAAACAATCGGCTTTAAAGTCGGCCCGTGAATAGGTCTCTCCCGAGCGCAGGAATGTCGGCCGCAGGAGCGTTGGAAGGCGCGCCACCGTTTCCATGATGTAGGGCTTCATATGCCCAGTGTATATGACGTATTGGCCGGATCCTGTGAAAGATACACGGGAAAACCAAAAAGACGCTCCGCATTGCGGAGCGTCTTTTTGGTTTGGTTCATCAGATACAGTACGTAGGCAATGGAGCGAATCCGTTGAAGCCGACCGACGAATAGCTCGACGTGTAAGCCCCTGTCGCGTGGATGCGGATGCGGTCGCCGACCTGCAGCGAGAGAGGGAGGCTGTATTGGAATTTCTCGTAGAGGATGTCGACGGAGTCGCACGATGGACCCGCGAGTATCACCGGGCCGGTAGCGCCACGTCTTCCCATCACTTCTATGCGATATTTGATCGCTTCATCGTGAGTTTCCGCTAAGCCGCCAAATTTGCCGATGTCGAGATATACCCAGCGCACATCATCGCCATACGACTTCTTCGAGATAAGGACCACCTCGGCTTCGATAACACCTGAATCGCCGACGAGCGAGCGGCCCGGTTCGATGATGATCCGCGGGAGATCTTCGCCGAAGTGTTCTGTCATCGCCGTTTGAATAGCCGACGTGTACGCCTCGATCGGCTCCACAGAATCGCGGTAATGGGCGGGAAGGCCGCCGCCGATGTTCACCATTTCGAGTAAGATGCCGTCTTGTTTGAGCGATGCAAAGAGCTCTGCGGTCTTCTCGAGCGCGAATGCCCATTGGTCGGTGCGGGTCTGCTGGGAGCCGACGTGAAATGACACGCCATACGCGTGCAGGCCAAGAGTCTTTGCCTTGATGAGCAAATCACGGGCCATGTCCACTTCACAGCCGAATTTGCGTGAGAGCGGCCAGTCGGCGCCCTCGCAGTTCATGAGCAATCGGCAGAAGACTTTTGAGCCCGGTGCCGATCGGGCGAGCTTGAGAAGCTCCGCTTCGGAATCGAATGCGAACATGCGTACGCCGCGCTTATGCGCCAACGCGATATCAGCTTCTTTCTTGATGGTGTTGCCGAACGAGATTTGTTGCGGTTTCGCTCCGGCTCCCATCACGAGCTCGATTTCCGCGGGGCTCGCAACATCGAAGAACGAGCCGAGAGAGACGAGCCGAGCGATGACTTCGAGGGCGGGATTTGCCTTGACCGCGTAGTAGACCTCGGCGATGGGCAGTGTACTGCGCAGCGCGAGGTAGTTGTCGGCGATAATATCCAAATCAACGACGAGTGCAGGCGTCTGCGGTCGGCGCTCTGCAAGGAAGCGGGAAATCCTGTTAAGCTCCGGTGCCGACCGGTGCTTGGGCGATGCATTCTTCTTTGGGATGGAGTGTGTTCGGGCAAGTCCCTCACGCACCCGCAACGTCCCACTTCGTGAT
>JBAYUL010000043.1:0-6504 GCA_041675105.1 Minisyncoccota bacterium | reverse complement strand
GATCACCCGTGTTCTGGGTGACATGTATATAGACGAATGAGAATGCCCATTCTTAGCGGACGCGCTATACGACAGGACATATCGCTCACTCTGGCAAAGCGACGCAGGCCACTATCCACAGTTAATGAAATCTGTATGAGTTTTGCTCTATACAGCCATTGGTGAGCTGCTACCATCTTGTCTAAATGAAGTTTGCATTAAATCGAACGGTTGTCTTGGGCTGCGCGATAGGCGTCTGTATTCTTTGCGCTGCGTTTCTTACACTTGTTCCACGGATCGCCTTCGCACAGGGACTCGATCGCGCATCTATCATTGAGAATACGAACGCCGACAGAGTCATGAGCGGCGTCGGTACGCTCAGCGAAGACCCGCTCCTCAGCGTAGCGGCGCAAAAGAAAGCCAATGACATGGCGGCACGCGGCTATTTCTCGCACGTGGATCCGAACGGACGACTCCCGTGGTATTGGATGAGCCGCGTCGGGTACTGGTACCTGAAGGCCGGGGAGAATCTCGCGATGAATTTCACCGATGCGGCCGCACTCGAGGCGGCATGGATGAGCTCTCCGACACATCGCGCGAACATCGTGAAAGCGCCTTACACGAGGATCGGGATCGGCATTGCGAGTGGAACGTATCAGGGCCGGACGACCACCTTCGTCGTGCAATTTTTCGCGACCCCCGCCCCCCAGAAAAAAAGTATCACAAAAAAAGCGCCTGCGACGGTGGCGCTCGCGAAATAACAAAGGACCCGCCTCAAAGAAACGGGTCCTTCGTGTGGTCTTGACTGACCCTCGCCTTTTTAGGCCATGCGTCTGAGACCGAGTGCGCCGAAGACGGCGATCGTGCCCGAGGCCACGAGGAGCAAGAGTGCGGCAAGCAGATTCCCTCCGCTACCGGTATTCGGGACATTCGGGATCTCCGTTCCGGTGCCGAGCACGGAGCCGCCTCCCGGAAGCGTCGTGCCTGTGTCCCCTGTGCCGCCGCCGGTTCCAAGAACGATGCAGTTACCGTTCGAGAGACCATAGCCGCTTGGAAGGACCGTTTGCATTCCGTCGAGATTCGGGCAGATATCGATGGTGTTATTTCCAGAGCCGGAGCCGCCGCCTCCGCCACCGCCGCCGGCACTCCCGCCGCCGCCCGTGGTCGGGGCTACTACCGTACCCGTGAGGGTGCCGCTTCCCGGCGGAGCCACGACGGTACCCGTGAGCGTGCTTCCGCCCGTGGTGGTCGTCGTAGCGGTCGTACATGACGTACTTCCGGTTCCGGTCGTCAGCGTACAGCTGATCTCGGACTGCGCGAACGCCGGCGATGCCATGGCCAGAGTCACAAGCGCTGTCATTAGGATTGTTCTGTTCATAGCGTTATGTGTTTGGTTACTAATCACCAATTACTACGGCGTCGCTGACCTCGCGCCGAACGTCGTCGAGTACGTTCCCGGCGTGGTGCCGAACGGTGCCGCGACCTGGACCGTTACGTCGATCTGACGGCCCGCTGTCGATGTTGCGGTATCTCCCGTAAGGTTCAGTACTGTTCCGTACTCATTGCCCGTCGACACGATCGCCGAACCGCTGCTCGTCGCGTTGCTTGATTGCCCCGAGAAGATGCGGATGTTGCTGGCGGCCGGTATCGTACCCGATGCCGAGGTGAAGTTCGCGAATTTCATTTGGAACTGTGTCTCGTTATCCGGGACAATGAGGTGGATGACCCACTCAAAGCCGTTGGCGAAGGAGCCGTCCGCAACCGCTGTTCCGCGTACGACATCTACGCTGCTTACTGAGAGCGGCGTCGAGCTGGCTGTCGAGGCCGTCACGAAGACGTGGTCGGTCGAGGTGGCTGTGCCGCCCGCGTTCGTCGATTCAACTTTGTAATGGTAGACCGTGCCCTCAGAGAGGCCACTGATCGAAGCCGAGTGTGTCGTCGATGCCACCGGATCCAGAGTAGTGGATGATCCGTAAGCGGTCGTCGTTCCGTAGAACACTTGGCCCGATGCAGCCGCGTCCGTGTTCCATGTGATCGTGGCCGTCGACGTGCCTGTTACGTTCGCTGACACGTTCGAGATGACCGGCGCGACGAGGACCGATGTGTACGTGTACTGGTCTGCCGAGCTGGTCGCGCTTGTGCCGCCGGCTGTGGTGACCGTTACGTCAACCGTGCCGGTGCCCGCCGGGGCGATCGCGGTGAGCGATGTGCTGCTCGCTACTACAACACCCGTCGCGGGAGTTGAGCCGAACTGGACCGAAGTCGCTCCGGTGAGGTTAGTGCCCGTCACCGTCACGCTCGTACCGCCGGTGGTCGTGCCACTTGTCGGCGAGATGCCCGTGACCGTCGGAGCGTTCGGCAACGTGCTGAAGTTGAGGACGGTGCCCGGAACCCATGTCGTGCCGTCGTATGTCCATGCGGTGAAGAAGTACGTCGTGCCCGCCGTTATAGGCAAGAGGCCCGCCGGAATGGTCGCCGATGAGAGCAGTGCAGAGAATGGCGACGTTGAAGCGACGGCGCCTAAGTCGCCGGTCGAATAGACGTTGGCCGGGAGCGAAGGGCTCGTGCTACTGGCTACACTGAATGTGCTGGTCGAGACCCAGAACGCACTGCCGGTCGCATCAGTGACACCATTGAGCCCGTTCAGTGTCGCATCGCTCGCGGTGATACCGGTAGCCGGCGAGGTCACCGTCGTGGTATCCGCGAACGCAGTCGGCACTGCCGTTCCAAGCGGTGCCGCGAGGAACGCAAGAGATGTGAGTACCGATAAGGTACGTGACTGTAGATATCTCATAATGTTGATTCATTAAGGTAATTGGGAATTGCTGCTAATGGTTACAAGTGATGTATTGATGGCATTTCTGGCCGGGACTAACTGATAATGAGTAATTACAACAAAAGCGCAGTTAAATGTATGTGAATCATTAGCTAATCATTAATCATCAAAACTTCCCGCAACAAGAAACATACAAAAAAATTATGCGAAAAAGCGCGCCTCTCTGGCGCGCTCTTCCGGAACAAGCACAAGCTGTCGATGGATCACTCCATCACGTCCTCCTTGAGCATCTGTGCAGAATCCTTTGTTTTCTCCCACGCTTTCTTTGCTCCTTTTTTCGCATCCTGATACGTATCTTTCACTTTTTCCTCCTGCTGACGAATGTATTCCTCAAGCGTCATATATATATTTGTAATGAGGCTGATAACAGTGCCTCATCGTACGTATGCGGCATTAAGAAATAGTGAACCCAACGCGCCCGCCTCCCTCCGGAAGGTTTGTCGGTAAACTTCGTTACGCTCCGTACCTAGAAAGATCGTGAAGCCTATCGAAGGGTACTGCGCCACACTCCGATGCCCGGAAGAAGTGGTATGAATTTTCCGATGCGTGAGCGGTGTATCGAATACGCGAGCCCTCCGGTACCGAGCGTTTTGGCGATGAGCGGGGCGAGCGCGCGAATGTACGTGCCCGAGCCGACCGTCGCACTATATTTTGCGACAGTGTACCGCTCGGAGTCGCCTTTCAAGAGTTCGCTCCACCGTGTGCATATCGCATCATTGCGGAAATCATTGCTATCGAGCAAGAGCATCCGCTCAAGGACATTTTCCAGAAGTTCCGCACTCGTCAGTACGCGAACACCGTCGTATGACACGCGATACGTCCGCATCGTGGCCAAAGGGACGCGGATGTCCGCCAGTGTCCCGCGTTTCGCATGTTCGAAGAGCGGGACGCCGTCGACCGTCTTCGACGAATATGCGGGATACGGGAGCGTATGTCGCCCGCGTATCGACCGCCCCGCCGTGCGCAAAAGCGATGCAGTGTACCGCTGTCGTTGCGGCGCGATCTCGGCCATGCCCAGGATGTCTCCGGTGTCACTCGACATACCGAGCAGTACTTCGAATTCATATTCTTTGTCGAGCCCATCGTATGCTTCGCGCTTTTTACATTCATCGCCAATGAGGACGGCCAGCTTCCCGCTCGCCATGGGATCAAGCCGTCCGGCATAGGTGAGCGGCACATTCGAGGCAAGTCTCGCCGTGAGCCGGAATTGTTCGAGCGCCTCAAGCGGGGTCTCCCCGACGCTCTTTTCGATGACCGCGAATTTTTGCATACACCATAATACCCGTGATTTACGGCGCTTTTACCGAGACCTGCTGATGATAACTCGCGTGAGGTTGACAAATGAAACCCTATATGATATTCTTAATTTATCAAATCCAGCGCTGATCCAGAGGAGAGGGATCGACCTACAACTCCAGCTAACTGACATTGATACCAACCAAGACCAAAATCTTTGTCGGTTTACCAACGAAAATTCTACATTGCATATGCAAACTGGAACAATCGCCCGTCTCACTGATAAGGGATTCGGGTTCATCTCTCGCGACGGTCAGGAGAAGGATCTCTTCTTCCACTCGA
This sequence comes from Minisyncoccota bacterium, assembly GCA_041675105.1. Taxonomy (GTDB): domain Bacteria; phylum Patescibacteriota; class Minisyncoccia; order Phycocordibacterales; family UBA2100; genus UBA10103. The sequence goes on along the minus strand of JBAYUL010000043.1, from coordinate 2,111 downwards.
ACGAGCTCGTCGGAGTCACCTTCGATGCGCTTCGCGAAGGAGACAAAGTGACTTTTGAAGTCGCGGACAGCCCGAAGGGCCCGAACGCGATCAAGGTCTCGAAGATCGCTTAAGCCATACGGCCCCGAACGCAACGCGTTCAGGGCCTAGGCTTTCTGACTTCTCGGCTCGGAAATAAAAACAAGTTTTATTTCCCTCGCCCTACGTCGTCAGTAATCGCTTTCTTTAACAAAAAACACCCCTCGCGGGGTGTTTTTTGTTTGTGTGCATGATCGCTCAATTCTCGGTCTAGCATGCATAAAAAGTATCGCCTCCGGGAAGCTGTCCCGGAGGCTCTTGCGTATGTAGCTATTGTTGTTCTGGTTTCGGAGCGCTACGGATCTCCGTTACTTTACTCGCTTCGTCCGGTGTCAACACGAAGCCGTTTTGGACCGCGCGATCAATGACCGCAAGGAGCGCGTGCACTTCTCGCGAGTTCGCGACATTGCGGACAGACCGCAAATATCGATGTTCCTCCACGGCCTGTTCGGTTAGCTGCGTGATAGGACGCATCCGAGTCCGAAGATCTTCTTCGGAAACATGAAGCGCGGCGGCGACATCGCGCAGTCCGCCGTAGAGCGTCTCCATGCGCGCGGAAAGATGCTGAAGTTCTCGAATCCTCTTCCGCACAGCAGCGGAGTGGCCCGGCGGATTCGAGACCGAGTAGCATGGCGTGTAACGCTCGCGGACATATGCGAGTGCATTCTCGATCCGTGAATCGAGGTCACCGTCGATAACGCCAAGGCCGGATCCCGGACGCGTTTCATTTTCGACGCTCATGAGCGATGTGCGGCTTCTTATCCACTGTGCAAGGAAGTCGCGTTCAGCTCGCCAATAGCCCAGCGCCTTTGTGGCCCTGCTCATCCAATGGCGATGGTCGCTGTCGCTCGAATAGTCTTCGGGCGCTGTGAATTCGAGCCGACCTTCGATCTCGTGGACCGTCGCCGTCACTTCGGTCAGTCTCGTTTGCGCCGCGTCAATGGTGAGCGGCGGATTTCCCGCGTGATATTTTCCCGCGCGATCTTTCATGCGTACCATGGCGGTACTCCTAAAGAATGAAAACCCACTCTATGCGGGCTGGGCGCATTCTGGTCAGTCGGCCATCCCGTGTCAAGCCATCGGTCATATTGTTAGGAAGGTCATACTGTGGTACCAGTAGCGTAGACCATAAGGTCACAAACACTGGAAACTGGCAGACGGAAGGGGCTCGCCATGCTCAAAAACCTCCAACTCGCCGTCAATGCGGCGGCGTTTGCCGCCACCCAAGGGGCCGTCGAAGCACTGCCGCTCGCGCTCGCGCCATACGGAAAGGGCGACATCGCCATCTGCGTCAGCCCGCTCATGAAAGCGCTGGGCCATCCCCCGCAGATCGCGGGCAAGCCGATCACCGATGGGCTCGCCGCGCTTCCCTATGTGAAGTCGGCATCGCTCGCAGGCATCTATGTCAACATCCGCCTCGACATCGACGCGCTGGTTCGCGCCGCCATGCAGGCGACCGCGGAGCCCGACATCAAGGTCGAGCAGCCGCAGCGCATCATGGTGGAATACCTGTCGCCGAATACGAACAAGCCGCTTCATCTCGGCCACATTCGCAACGGCGTTCTGGGGTCCACGCTCGCGAATTTGCTCATTGCGGTCGGCCACACGGTCATCCGCAGCGAGCTCATCAACGACCGTGGCGAACATATCTGCAAAAGCATGCTCGGCTATATGCGTCACGGAAACGGTGCGACCCCCGAATCCTCCGGGAAAAAGGGTGATCACCTCGTGGGCGACATGTACGTCGCCTACATGAACGATGACAAGGCGCGTCGTGCCGCCATCAAGGAAGCGGCCACGGCGGAAGTCGGACGATGGGCGGCCGGTAACGCGGAAGTTCACGAACTGCTGTACACCTGGCACGAGGGCAAAAAGGATAAGGACAAAAAAGAGGCTCTCAAGAGGCTGCTCAAGCTCACGCCGAGCAAAGAGGCCCGGTCGCGCCAGCTTCTGAACGAAGTCGACGCGCCCGATGCCGAAGTGGTTGATCTGCTCGAACGCTGGGAAGCTGGCGACCGGGTGGTCCACGAGCT
>JBAYUL010000042.1:0-6524 GCA_041675105.1 Minisyncoccota bacterium | reverse complement strand
GAAAGTGCTCATCATCGACGAGATCTCGATGCTCGATGCGACGACGCTCTCAATGGTCGACCGCGTCCTGCGCAACGTGCGGCGCTCGTCGTTCGGCGAAGGAAAGCCGTTCGGCGGACTGCAGGTGGTTTTCGTCGGCGACTTTTTTCAGCTGCCGCCGGTCTCGCGTACCGAGGAGAGCGTATTCGCCTTTGCTTCCGAGGCGTGGAATGCGGCTCATCCGATCGTCTGCTACCTGAGCGAACAGCACCGCCAGGAAGACGACGAGTTTCTCGGCATCCTCGCCGCGATACGTGCTGGCGAAGTGGAGGAGATGCACGCGGAATTCCTGCGTTCGAGACTTGAAGCGAAGCCGAAGAAGATCATTCCGACGAAATTGCACACGCACAATGCCGACGTCGATCGCGTGAATGCCGAATCGCTCGGCCGCATTGAAGCGGGCGCGAAAGCATACACGATGCAGTCGCGGGGGAGTGCCGCGCTTGTCGAGGCGCTCAAACGGAGCTGCCTTTCACCCGAACGCCTCGAGCTGAAACAGGGCGCGGCGGTCATGTTCACGCGCAACAATTTCGATACGGGATACGTGAACGGCACGCTCGGTACGGTAGACAGTTTCGCCTCCGACGGTATTCCTATCGTGAAAACGTTTGACGGGCGGTTCATCCGTGCCGAGGCCGCGGAGTGGTCCATGCAAGACGGCAACAAAGTGCTCGCACGGCTCTCCCAGATACCGCTGCGCCTCGCATGGGCCATTACGGTGCATAAGAGCCAGGGGATGAGCCTCGACGCCGCGTCGATCGACCTCTCACGCGCGTTCGAATACGGGCAAGGCTATGTGGCCATTTCGCGCGTGCGGTCGCTGTCCGGCCTTTTTCTCGAAGGGCTCAACCGTCGCGCGCTCGAACTGCATCCGCGTGTGATGCAAAAGGACCGTAGTTTTCGCGATGCATCCGCTGTCGCCGGACGAAAATTCGCAGAGTTCAGCGCGAACGACATCACGGTCTTACACGAAAATTTCCTTCGCGCCGCAGGTGGTTCGATCAAAGCAAAGATCGCCTCGAAAAGCGCCGCCTCAAAGCCGATGAAAGCGTCGTCGGGGGAGTATCCGAACGCGGGCAAGAGCTGGTCGAAAGAAGATGACGCAAAGCTGCGCGAACTGTTCTCGGAAAAGGTAGCAATGAAGGATATGGCCAAACAGTTCGGCCGCAAGTCGAGCGCCATTCGCGCACGGCTCGGCCGCATGGGACTCGTGAAGGATTTCTGGTCTTCAAAGAACGGGCGCTCGCGGACCTCGGCGACTTCATGAGACGTTCAGCATCATCATGCTACACATACGGAGAGAAATGACCCGACCGCGTCTCATTAGCCACACATAGGGGATCCGTATCATGAACGACTTTCTAAAAATGGATGTGTTCTTTGTGGTCTCGACGCTTGTGGTCGTCGTTGTGGGCATCTTTCTCACGATCGTTCTCATACGTGTGTTTCGCATTCTCGGATATGTCGAAGAGCTTTCGAAGACCGTTTCCGACGAGGCGAAGGACGTGCGCGCCGACGTCGTCGAGCTTCGGGCCCACATACGTCGCGAAGGATTCAAATTGCGACACGTCGGACGTTTTGCAAAGAGTCTCATACAGCGCGCCACCGTACGAAAGAAACGAAGCAACGATTAATCAGTAGCAAATTTCACCATGGTCACAACAAAACGAACGGTAGGAATGGGCGCGCTCGCAGCAGCAGCGGCAGCAGGGGTCGCGGCAGGATATTATTTCTATGCAGGAAAAGGTGCAAAAAAGAACCGCCGCATCGCGGCGAAATGGGCGAGCGACATGAAGCGTGACATCGTGATACAGGCGAAAAAGGTGCGTGATCTCGACCGTGCACAGATGCTCGCTCTCATTGACGCTGCCGCCACCACCTATGAGACCGTCCGCGCCGTGGATCGCAAAGAGATCGCGCGTGCCGCAAAAGAACTCAAGAACAACTGGCAGGACCTTGCCGGCGAGCTCTCGCCCACGCTGCGTGCAGCAGGGAAACGCGCGGCTGCATCGGCACGTGCGGGCGTATCGAGCGTGAAGAAGCACGCGAAACAGGCCCACAAGACCATTCGAAAGACCGCAAAAAAGAGAAGGTAAACTATACCCATGATGCGGAGAGTGTTCAGTGTGCTGGTGCCGATCCTTATTTTGGGGGCTGCACTCTTTGCGTATCGCACACAGGTGAGGACCTTCGCTCTGCAAACGTATCGCCAATTCTCACCGTGCACGGTGCCCATCCCGTACACGATCGGCTCCATCGATCCGCGTTTTGGCATCTCCACATCGACGGTGAGAGCGGCCGTCGAAGCGGCGACAGGCATATGGGAAAAGGCGGCGGATCGGGATCTTTTTGTGTACAGCACGTCAACGGGTATACGTATCGACCTTGTGTACGATTCGCGCCAAGAGACGACCGCGACACTCAGAAAACTCGGCGTCGTCGTGAACGACGATCTCGCATCCTACGATGCCGCAAAAGCCCGCTACCAGAGCGTTATTGCCGATTACACCGCAAAGAAACGCACGTTCGATACCGCGTATGCGGCATATCAACACGAAGCGACGCTCTATCGCGAGGAAGTGAACTCGTGGAACGCGCGTGGCGGCGCTCCTCAAACGGAATTCAAACGCCTCGAAGCGCAGAAGGCGAGCCTCGAGCAGCAGGAAAAGCGCATTATGACGATGCAGACGGCGGTCAACACTGCGGCGGATAATGTGAACGCGCTCGTGACCTTGCTGAATCATCTCGCGAAGGTGCTCAATATCAGCGCGGCCAACTACAACAATGTCGGCAAGGGGCAGAGTTCGGAATTCGAAGAGGCCGTGTACGAGAGCGCACCGGGACGTGAGAGTATCACGGTGTATGAATTCGACGGCACCGCGCGATTGCGGCGCGTGCTTGCGCATGAATTCGGTCATGCGCTCGGCCTCGAACACATCGAGGACACAGCGAGCATCATGTACCGACTTAATCAGAACGCGAACGAGATCCCGACCGCGGCTGATAGGGAGGCGCTCGACGCCGCGTGCCGCCTGCCCGCGCAGGCAGGCGCGCGGTAGTGGTAGAATCGTCGTATGAACAAAACATCATGGATCGTGCTTGTCGTTATCCTTGGTCTCGGTGTATTCGGTGCGTACTGGTATGAGAATGAAATAAAGGGGTCTCCTACGCCGTGGTCGAGCTCGACGAACACGCCATCCGGCACGTCGGAGAGCACGGGGATCGCTAACCCCGCGTCCACCAATTGCATCACGCTCGGCGGCTCGCTCGAGATCGTCGAAAGCGCGGACGGCCAGATAGGCCTCTGCCATCTGAAGGACGGACGCGTCTGCGAAGAATGGGCGCTCTTTCGCGACGGAACGTGCAAGACCCAATAGTTCAGCGCTCCTTCACATCGTGTGCACTGCGTCCCGCGCATGCGAGCGAGGACCGCAGGAAGGGAAAAAAGTGCCGAATACATGGCGATAGCTTCACCTGGCTTTCACCGCTGCCGCGTTTTAATGGGTCTGGCCGCGTCGCGGCGCATAGCACGTCACCGCTATCAGGTAGAATACAGACGGGTGCCGGTGCACCCGCTCTCGTATGACCAGACGCCTTACAAAGTATCTGATGTTCGTCGTCACCGCTCTTGCGTTGGTGGTGTTCGCCTCTACGCTCGTGCAAGCGCTTTGGTATGCACCCGAATCGAGCACATATGTGCCTGACGGGTCGCGCACGGGCGCGCGAACGGTCCCGCCGTCCGAACAGCCGGACCGTCTTATCATCCCTGCACTCAACATCGATGCTCCGATCCAATATGTCGGCATCACGAAGAAGGGCAACATGGGCGTGCCGTCGAATTTCTCCGATGTCGCCTGGTACAAATATGGCACGGTGCCGGGGCAGATCGGGAGCGCGGTCATCGACGGACACGTCGATAACGGCCTCGCGCTTCCCGGCGTCTTCAAGCATCTCGACGAACTGCGGGTCGGCGATGACGTGATCGTTGAGACCAAGCAGGGACGAAAGCTCCGGTTCGTTGTGACGGACATCGAATCGTACAACTATAAAGATGTGCCGGGCGAGGTGCTCTTCGGGCGCGCCGATACGTCGCGTCTCAACCTCGTCACATGCGGCGGCAGTTGGATCCGCACCGAAAAGACGTACGACCAGCGGCTGGTCGTCTACACGGTACTGGTGTCGTAATGGCGCGCAGTGGTATCATGGCGGCATGTTACGAACACCGTTTTTCGATCCCGCGAAGACGTATTATGAGAACTGGGAACAAGGGCCGTTCGGCGAGTTCGCCGATGGCGCGATCCTTCCCATGAGCGGGAAACCGCGTTTTTCTTTTTTCGGCCAGAGAATCGATTATCCGCTCGGCATCCCCGCGGGGCCGCTCCTCAACGGCACATTTGTGAAAGCGGCGCTCGACAAGGGCTTTGATGTCCCGGTACATAAAACAGTACGTTCGCGATACCGGGTCTGCAACGAGTGGCCCAACGTGCTCGGTGCCGATATTCCGGCGGAGCTTTCGCTCGAAATGGCGCAGAAACCCATTGTCGTTCGGAATGAATACAAGGAGCCGCTTTCCATCACGAACTCGTTCGGCAATCCGTCGTACGAGCCGGACGTGTGGATGAAAGATATACAGGATGCCGTCGCGCATGCGCGCGAAGGACAGCTGGTGATGTCGAGCTTCGAGGGAACGAAATGGGATGAACATTTCACGACCGAACAATATGTAGCGGATTGGGCGAACGGGATGCAGATGCTCAAAGACGCCGGCGTGAAGGTCGTTGAGGCGAATTTTTCGTGCCCCAACGAAGGTGCCGCGCAATTGCTCTGCTTCGACGTACCGAAGGTGAAGATCGTTGCGGAGGCCATCAAGAACAAGATCGGCGACACGCCGCTCGTGATAAAGATCGCATATTTCGGCGAACAGGAGTTGCGTGAACTGGTGAAGGAGACGGGACATATCGTCGACGGATATTCGGCGATCAACACGATAGCGGCACCCGTCGTGAATCCCGACGGAACGCAGGCGCTTCCCGGCGCACACCGAGTGAAAAGCGGCGTGTGCGGTCACGCCATCAAGTGGGCGGGGCTCGATATGGTCAAGCGTCTGAAAGCACTTCGCGAGGAGTTCGGTATGACATACACGATCATCGGATGCGGCGGCGTGACAGTGCCTAAGGACTTCAAAGAATATCGGGAGGCGGGAGCGGATGTCGTCATGACCGCGACCGGCGCGATGTGGAACCCCTATCTTGCACGCGATATCAAGGCCGCCTACCCCGACGCATAAAAAAGTGATGGCGCCCCGTGAATGCAAGGCGCCGTCGGGAGTATTGATAGCCTCACTTTGTGAGGTTGCCGTTGGGGCGGGTGCTTTCCCATCCGGTCATGTAGATGCGGTTGCGCGGCTTTCGCGGCTTTAACGCATGGGCGTATCGGTCATTGGCACCGCACATCCACGTGATCATTCTTCTGAACCCGAAACGGGTCCCCCGACCGCGCAGGTGAGGGTTCGCGTTGAGGGGCATTGAGATGGTCTGCGGCATGGATGCTCCTCCCGGATGGTTCCGCGCTAAGTCCCTTGATGAGCTTATTCCCGGTCGCGCAGGTGTCAACCGGTCCCTGCGTGTGCTTTTGCTGTGCTAGATTAAGCCGATGTGCGGCATCTTTGCTTATACAGGGGAAAAGGACGCCGGGCCGCTCCTGCTCGACGGTCTTGCGCAGCTCGAATATCGCGGCTATGACTCGGCGGGGGTGTACGTCGCCGGAAGCGGGGCGGTGAAAGCCGTCGGAGCCGTCGGGAATCTTCGCAATAAGATCACGACGCCGCTTATGGGCCACAGCGGTATCGCGCATCTTCGCTGGGCGACGCATGGCGAACCGACCGAGGTCAATGCGCATCCGCATCGCGACTGCTCCGGCGAGATATGGGTGGTGCACAACGGGATCATCGAGAATTTTAAGGAGCTGAAACAAGCGCTTGCGACCCTTGGCCATTCATTCATTTCGTCGACCGATACTGAGGTCATCGCGCACCTTGTCGAAGAGCACATGAAACGGGGCGATGATTTCGAGAAAGCCGCGTTCTCTGCGCTCAACGAGATAAAAGGTACGTATGGCATCGCGCTTTCATATGCGAAAGAGCCGGACAAGATCATTGGCGCACGCATGGGCGCACCGCTCGTGGTCGGCATCGGCGAGGGTGAACATTTCATCGCCTCCGACGCGTCTCCCATTCTGAAACATACGAGGCAGGTCGTGTATCTGCACGACGGCGAGGTCGTGGTGATCGCTCCGAACGCACATTCGATATATACGCTCGATTCGGTGCGCGTCCACCGCGAGGCCGAGAGCCTGGATTGGAGCACGGAGGCCGCACAGAAGGGAGGATACGAACACTTCATGCTCAAGGAGATCATGGAAGGGCCCGAGGTCATCGAGAATACGCTCCGCGGAAGGTTGCTGGAAGAGAGCGGTACGGTGAAGCT
>JBAYUL010000041.1:0-7042 GCA_041675105.1 Minisyncoccota bacterium | reverse complement strand
TGGCAATCCCGTCTGGGGCCCGCTTGCGGCCCCCTTTTTTATACTATACTGACGCCATGGCAAAACTCTCGGACATTCTGCGCGAACGCGGTTATGCATATCAATTCTCGGCTGATACGCTGGAAGAGATAACGGACGGGAAGAAACGCACGGTCTATCTCGGTATCGATCCGTCGGCCGACTCGCTCCATGTCGGGAATCTCGTGGGACTTCTCGTGCTGCGGCGCTTCCTCGAGGATGGGCACAAAGTCATCATTCTGACCGGCGGGGGTACGGGGATGATCGGGGACCCGGGGGGCAAAAGCGAAGAGCGGAACCTGCTCGACGAGGAAACGGTCGCGCATAATTCAAAAGCGGTCGCTGCACAGATACGCAAAGTATTCGGTAGCGGGGATTTCATTGAGGAAAATAACGCACAGTGGCTGAGCAAGATCGACTTGCTCGACTTCTTGCGCGATGTCGGTAAGCACTTCACCATTAATTCGATGATCAAGAAGGACATTGTGAGCGACCGCCTCGAGAAGGAATCGCCGATCTCGTTCACCGAATTCAGCTACTCGCTTCTGCAGGGGTACGACTATCTGCATCTCAATAGGGAATACGGATGCGACGTGCAGGTCGGCGGCTCTGATCAGTGGAGCAATATTCTCGCGGGCGTGGAATTCTTGCGAAAAAAGTCTGATACCGTTGTCTACGCGCTCACCTGGCCGCTCATCGTGAACAAAGCCACCGGAAAGAAATTCGGCAAAAGCGAACAAGGCGCGATATGGCTGGATCCGAAAAAAACATCGCCGTTCCAGTGTTACCAATTCTTTCTCAACGTCGAGGATGCCGCTGTGGAAGAATTGCTGCTTAAGCTGACCCTTTTGCCTTGGAGCGATATCGAAATGCTCATGAAGCGGCATCTCGAGACTCCGGGTGAGCGGATCGCTCAAAAGGCGCTCGCGCGCGCGGTGACCGCGCTTGTCCACGGAGAAAAGATCGCGGACGAGGCGACCGAGGTCACGGAGACACTCTTCGGTGCTGCGCCTCTGGAGGGGGCGAGCGATTCGCTGGTACATATGATAGTAGGCGCCGCGCCGCATGTTCCGGTCAAAGATCACGCGCCGCTCGTCGACGTCCTCATCGATTCGGGACTTGCCACATCTAAACGCGAAGCGAGGCAGTTCCTCGCGAGCGGCGCTATATCTCTCAACGGCGCGATGATCAGCGAGGAGTCGCGACCGATCACGAAGACAGACTTTCACAACGGCATCGCGCTTCTCAAACGTGGCAAGCGCAACGTGTGCGTCCTGTCGCTTGTGGTATAATCGCGATATGAAAGGCGGAGGATTCAACAAAAAGAACAATAAGCCGCATTATGACAAACCGCAGTCGCGTGCGATGACGCCGCCGCGCGTATCGGCCCGCATGTCGCGCCGTGCGATACCCCGAAGCAAATAGAAATAGTGTATAGTCGCTCCCATGAAGCGGCCCGTATCGCTCGATATCGAAAAGCGCCTGGACGGCTCTATGGCCCGTGCGGGTCTGTTGCGTACGCCACATGGCGACATACAAACGCCCGCTTTCATTGCGGTCGCGACGAAGGCAACGACCAAGGGCCTCGGTTCGTTCATGTACGACGATATGGGCATTCAGGGCATTATTGCCAATGCCTACCACCTCTATCTCACTCCCGGAGAGAAGATCGTCGAGAAGGCGGGCGGAGTGAGCGCCTTCATGTCGTGGGACGGACCGACGATGACGGACTCCGGCGGTTTCCAGGTGTTCTCGCTCGGCGAGGGGTTCGGAAAGAAAGTATCAAAGGTGACCGCTGAAGAGCTTCCTCGCGAAGCCGCTGTCGCCGTGTACGATGAGGACGTTGCCACATCGCACGGAAAGCTTGCGATCGTCGACGACGAGGGCGTGTCGTTCACTTCGCATCACAACGGTTCTCTGCACCGATTTACGCCGGAGCGTTCGATGGAGATACAGCATCGACTCGGCGCGGATATCATCTTTGCGTTCGACGAGTGTACGTCGCCGGTAGCGGATCATGACTATCAGAAAGAGGCGATGGAGCGCACGCATCGCTGGGCGAAGCGAAGCCTCGCCGCGCACCGCCAGGACATCGACGCGAACATGCGGCAAGGCATCTACGGGATCGTTCAGGGTGGGCGGTACGAGGACTTGCGCCTGGATTCTGCGCGTTCGCTTGCGGCAATGGATTTCGACGGCTATGGCATCGGCGGTTCTTTCAGCAAGGAGGACATCCTCGGAATATTGGAAAAAGTGAACGCGGAACTACCCGATGAAAAACCGCGGCATCTGCTCGGCATCGGCGAGCCGGAAGACATATTCATCGGCGTTGCTGCGGGCATCGATACGTTCGACTGCGTCCTGCCGACGCGTAACGGGAGAAATGGGACCGTATACACCCACACGGGAAAGACGAGCCTTGAACGAGCAGAATATACGGAAGACCAAACACCGATCGATCCGGATTGTGATTGTTTTGTCTGCGAACGGTATTCAAAAAGTTACATTCGCCATCTTTTCAAGGCCGAAGAAATGCTTGCCGGCATTTTAGCGAGCGCCCACAATATGAGATTCCTCACGCGTCTCACCGAGAATATACGCGCATCCATACTCGATGGAACATTCGAGAACTATAGGGATGTTTTTTTAAGGAAGTATAAAGTGAATGGGCGGCCATAAGCCACCCATTTTCTCCACGCCTTGAATACCTACTCTTTGTCCTTTTTGGCGTTGATCGGTTCTACGCCGATGTCGCGTGCAATGTTCTTCGCGCGGTCCTCGGCGATCTTGATGAGCTGCGTGTCGGAGAGCAGCAGTCCGACGAGGGTCTTCTGCCCGAGCTCTCGTCGCATGACAGCAAAAATGACCTTTGTTATGCGTCTGCGTGGCGCAAGCCGGATGCGCTCTTTGGTCTCTTTTTCGTGCCGCGCCTGATCGGCGCGCTGCGATATTTTAGCGTCGAAGTGCGCATCCACAGGGTGAACGGGTTTTGGCAGAATACGTCGTTTCTTTGCGGGCATTTCGGCTCCTCATGTGTGTGCCGCAGTCACCATATACGTTGCAGCAGTATGTTGCAAGAATCGTGTAGATAAGGCCGTTCATTATACCTACACGAGCCCCCCGTATTGTGGACCGTGGTGCGTAGTTATTGTGGCCGTGCGTCGAGTCTCACCGCGTCATCCATTCACCGATGGGAATTACAAGGGGGAAATGTGCGTCAGAATGCACAGACTGCCGAAGTGTCCACTTCACATTCAGCGAAGCGCCTGACTTTAAGATCTCCGTGCTGCCGCGCGGAAGCACGACAGATCGAAGGCGCGCCGCGGGGCGCTCTCGAATGCTCCGTATGCGGGCAGTTCGTAGCCGCCACGGCGGAGGCAAGAAGAATGTGCAAAGACGCATAACGCGCGTGCACAATGTGGGGAACATAGACTTGGCTGGCGGAAACGCCGGCCATTTTTTAATGTGACGAGCTCTGTTAGAGTATGACGATGTCTCTCCACATCAAATCAGCATATGAGCCGGCCGGAGATCAGCCAAAGGCGATCGAAGCGCTGGTAAAGGGCCTTAAGGAAGGCAAGCGTGACCAGACCCTTCTTGGAGTTACCGGTTCGGGAAAAACCTTCACGATCGCAAATGTCATCGAGCGTATACAAAAACCCACGCTCGTCATCGCGCACAATAAGACGCTCGCAGCACAGCTTGCTTCGGAGTATCGCGACTTCTTTCCCGACGCGGCGGTGCATTATTTCGTCTCCTATTACGACTACTACCAGCCCGAAGCCTATATGCCGGTCACGGATACGTACATCGAGAAGGAGGCGATGATCAACGAGGATATCGAACGGTTGCGCCACGCCGCAACGCAGGCGCTTCTCACACGACCCGATGTCATCGTCGTGGCGTCCGTCTCGTGCATCTACGGTCTCGGTAGCCCCATCGAATATGAGAAAGTGAATCTCAAGATCGGGAAAGGCGAGGCGTATACGCGCGCGAGCCTGACGCGCAAACTCATTTCGATGTATTTCGACCGCGTCGCCGGAGACCTGTCGCCGGGGACGTTCCGAGCGCTCGGTGCGAGTGTGGAACTGATGCCGGCGAACGAGCGCGTCATTTACCGGGTCGACCTGACGGCAGGGAAGATCGCAAAGATCGAAGAGATCGATGCCATAACGCGCGAGATACACGTGCTACGAGACGCAATATTCATATTTCCGGCGAAACATTACGTAACTCCCAAAGATGTGCAGGAGGCGGCGCTTGCCGATATCGAGCAAGAGCTCGCGGATCGGCTCAAGCTATTGAATAAAGCGGGGAAGATCCTTGAAGCAGAACGCTTGAAACGGCGCACTCGCCAAGACGTAGCGATGATACGTGAGTTCGGGTACTGCAACGGTATCGAGAACTATTCACGTCACTTCGACCGCCGGAACCCCGGTGAACCGTCGTATACGTTGCTCTCCTATTTTCCGCACCATGCCGACGGCTCTCCGGATTTTCTTACCGTGATCGACGAATCCCATGTGACGGTACCGCAGATCGGAGCGATGTATGCGGGCGATCGTGCACGAAAAGAGATGCTCATCGAGTATGGCTTCCGTCTGCCAAGCGCTCTCGATAATCGCCCGTTGAAGTTCGACGAATTTCAGGAGCGCATCGGACAGACCATTTATACCTCTGCCACGCCGTCAGCATACGAACTCGATCGAAGCGGGACCCCGGTGCAGCAGGTGATCCGTCCGACCGGACTCATTGACCCGGAGATCATCGTGAGGCCGATCCTTGGTTCGGGAGATCACGCGGGGCAGGTGAAAGACTTCATCACCGAGGCCGAGGCTGTGACCAAGAGCGGGGCGCGTTCGATGGTCACCGTGCTGACGAAGAAAATGGCCGAGGACCTCGCGACGTTCCTCGAGGAGCGAAAGATCAAAGTGCGTTATATACACAGCGATGTAAAGACGATCGACCGCATAGAGATCCTGACGGAGTTCCGCCGCGGCACATTCGATGTATTGGTCGGTGTTAACCTGCTGCGCGAGGGGCTCGACCTGCCGGAAGTGGAGCTGGTCGCGATACTCGACGCCGACAAAGAAGGCTTCTTGCGATCCGAGACGTCGCTCATACAGACGATAGGGCGTGCGGCGCGCAACGTGAAAGGGCGGGTGATCCTGTATGCGGATATGATGACGGGTTCGATGGAACGGGCGATCGGAGAGACGAATCGCCGACGCGCCATCCAGGTCGCGTACAACGAGACGCACGGCATTACGCCGCAAACGATACAAAAACGCATTTTCGATATCATGGAGGACATACAAAAGAATCGAAGACGCGTCGTGACGCAACTCGTCGAAGAGGATGTCGCCGCGCGCGGTGGCGACCCGAAGAAAGTGATCGCCGAAAAACGCCGCCAGATGCACCAGGCGGCGGATGACCTCGATTTTGAGACCGCATCGATCTTGCGCGACGAGATACGAGAGCTGGAGCGGGTGGCGAAGCAATCGAAGAAGTAATCTGCGCGGCACCGGTACCGTTCTCATCGTGGTAGACTTTTGAGCGATAGGTATGCATTTCAATCCAGCGGACATTCAGGCTACCGGGGTCGGACTCGCGGCGTTCCTGTCCCTCATTCTCATGCTGTTCGTGTTCCTGAGCGCCCGGCAGGAACGGCTTGGGCGGCCGATGTGGATCACCTTTGCGGCGGCATTCGTGTGGTCGGCATTTGGTTTTTTGTATCATATCGTCCCTGATCTTGGGCTCGCACGCGACATGCGTATCCTTTCGGTGATGGGCATTGTCCTTATCTGCATGTCCGAGATCAACTTCGCTCTCGTGTATTTGAGCGATCGCGTGGAACCAGGACGACTGGCAAGAATGGCACGGCAGTTCGTTCTTGGCGGTGGCACTATCCTGAACGCGCTGCTTATCGCGGACCTGTTCGGTACGCGATTCATCGTAGGGGAGCTCACGCTGCCGACCGATGTCGTGCTCGCACCAACGGCAGGTCCCCTCATGGCCGTCCTTATCGCGTATTACATCGTAAGCACGGCGACCTCCGGCGCCTTTTTGGCCTGGAGCGCGCGCGTTGCGACCGATGAGACGAGCCGCCGACAGGCACTCATCCTGTTCGCCAGCATGACCGTGGGGCTCGCGCTGGGTGGCACGCGGTTCACGCCATGGTACGGATTCGATTTTTATCCGATCGTCGGCGACATCGGATTTCCTCTTTTTACATTCTCTCTGTTCTACACGATCAAGCGGTACCATCTGCTTAATCTGGAGGTCGCCGCCGCGCAGCTCTTTATTTTCGTCCTGTGGACCTTTACTTTCTTCAGATTATTGCTCGATCCGACCTGGAAAGACGCGATACCCGACATAGGCCTCTTCGTGGCGGCCGTCGTGCTCGGCATATTGCTGCTCCGTTCCATAGTCGCCGAAATGCGTACGCAAAAACAGCTCGCAAAGATGACCCTCGAGAGGGAGAAAACGGAATTTATCACTATTGCCGCGCACCAGCTGCGCACGCCGGTGTCCGCTCTCCGGTGGTCATTCAACCTGCTTCAGGAGAACGATGAAAATCTCAACGAAACACAGCGCTCGATCGTTGAGCGCGGGAACAGCGCCGCCGACAATATGGCGCACATCATTGGCGACCTGCTCGATATGGGCAGTATCGCGAGCGGCAAGTTCATCTATGTCTTCGCCGAAGGTGATGTCGTCGACACCATCCAAACGAGCGCGAACCTTTTTCACGACATCGCCACGAGCAGGAAGATATCATTTGAGGTGCGCGTGCCGGACACACTGAACCGCATCGTCTACGACGCCGGTAAGATATCGCTCGTCGTCCAGAATCTCATTGACAACGCGCTCAAGTACACGTCGGCCGCCGGTAAGGTCGTGGTAGAGGCACAGAACCTGGGCGATGGCGTGCGTATTTCGATAAGCGACACGGGCATCGGGTTCTCGAGTGCCGAAAAGGAAAGGATCTTCGATAAGTTCTTCCGTGGATCGAGAGCCATGC
>JBAYUL010000040.1:0-7238 GCA_041675105.1 Minisyncoccota bacterium | reverse complement strand
GATGTGGCGTCGCATTCGCAGTGCGCTCGAAGAGTTACCGGCAGTTGCGGCGAATACCGAGAGCATGGAAGTCGCGACTCGCGCGGCCTGAGCCACCCAAGCGAAAGACGTAACAATACGTTCGCTCACGCGTTTCTCCGCGAGAATGCTACTGGCATCTCGCGGAGTTTTAATACCAGTCCTGACATTCCGAGTTCACGTTCCAATGACTTCCAATCAATAGCTCTGAACGCGTCCAACGAGCGGAGCCGAGAAGTAAAATGAGGACGCCCTTCGGGGCGGCTTTCTTTTAGATGTAAAGAGTTGTTCCCATCTCGTCCCGCACGGTGAGCTGGATATTGACACAGGAGCGTATTTGTAGCAATATATTACAAGCTCCGGACACCTCCGGGCAAGGAAATTTGGGAGACCGTGAAATGTCGATGTTCCCGATTAAGTCCAAGGAAAACCTTCCGGGTCAGAACTGTGGCAGTATTCGATACTGTCCGCATGTGCACAGCCCCGCAGAAGCAAAGCAGGTCGGCTGCGACGACCAGGGCTTCGGTACGATCAATTGGGTGCTCACGTGCGACGATCCAACGTGCATCGCGCAAGGAAACACTTGGATCGCCGACAACACCATCGATTGGGAAAAGCTCAAGTCGGGAGACCGCACGGAGCTCGCCAAAAGGCTGTCGCGTTAAGTCGACACGGCAACGCATCGAATGCTCACGAATTGGGATCGCCAACGCCCGACATCCATTCGGGTAAGGCGATCTCTTTTTTATGTATACAAATCCTAGTGTTTCAATTCCCTTTGCTGTCGCCCGTCGGTCAAGAGTCCTGAACATATCCAACGAGAGAACTGCCCTACCCCGCCTGCAAGACTTCTTGTGCCGGTGTTCTATACTTATCGAATGACCATGGAAAGAAAGACGTTCCAGCACGCCGGCAATACGCTGGAAACCGACCTATTCATGCCGCCGAGCGGAACACCCCCCTTTGCAGGCGTTCTCTTTTTTCCGGGGATGACAGGGAGTCGCAGCAAATATTCACAGTTCGCTGAGGCTCTAGCCGAAAAAGGAATGGCCGCGATGACCGTAAGCATACGTGGACACGAAGGAAGTTCAGGCGACGTAGAGAACACGACAGCCGCGGAGTTTGAGACCGATGGTATCGCCGCGTATGACTTTTTTGTAAAACAAGATGGTATCGACCCCCGCCGCATCGGGATATGCGGCGGCAGCTTCGGCGGATTGATCGCAGCCGTGACTTCAGAAGTGCGCCCCGTAAAAAGTATCGTGATGCGGGCGCCAGCAGCATACACACCTGAAATGCGGCAAGAGAAAATGGGAGACATCCTTGCTCGCGAGACGCACGTTTTTAATGACATATCGAACGTTGAGGGTACTGCCGCGATTCGAGCGATCACGGAGTTCAGAGGCAGCCTGCTGGTGATCGCTTGCGAAAATGACGACCATATTCCTCTCGCGATCCCGCAAGCGTATTTCGATAATGCAAAATTAGCAGCTCGCAAAGAATTCGAGATATTGAAAGGTGCTGAACACTCTTTGCAAACAAATGCGCTGAGAACGCAATTTACCGACCGACTGGTACGGTGGTTCCCTGAAACCCTGTGACGAACAGACGGACCAATGTCCTTTGATATAATCGGCAAATGAATGCGACCGTCGGTAGAGATGCGTTCCTTTGGGGTTTTGCTATTTGGTTCATCGGATACCTACTTGGCTTCATTTTTTTTGCGCTTCTGCCGGCCGCGCTCATCGGTTGGGTGGTCATGCCTATCGGAGCACTCATCACGCTCTGGGTGTTGCTGGAGAAGATCACGAGCGATTCCTTGCCGCACTATGCCCTTCTTGCGATCATATGGACGCTCATCGCGATAGTGCTCGACTACGTCTTTTTGGTGATGCTCCTCAAGCCCGCCGACGGCTACTATAAGGCGGATGTCTATCTCTACTATGCGTTCACCTTCATTCTCCCGCTTGTCATAGGCTGGTATAAAGCAACGCTCAGGGCACGGAGCTAAGATGGTGCCGAGTCGAACGAATTACCGTGTATGTCTACTCCCAACACGGACTATTCATCCGCGGTACTTTTGAGCGGTAGAGAAAAGTGGAAGATGGACCCGGTGCCGAGCACGCTCTTCACCCACAAGCGGCCGCCATGCGCAGCAACGATCTGCGAGGAGAGGAACAGCCCGAGCCCCGTTCCTCGGATACGCCCTCTATTG
The DNA here is from genome assembly GCA_041675105.1 of Minisyncoccota bacterium. GTDB lineage: Bacteria > Patescibacteriota > Minisyncoccia > Phycocordibacterales > UBA2100 > UBA10103. The sequence continues at coordinate 5,005 of JBAYUL010000040.1, read as the reverse complement.
CTTGCGCGATAGAACATTTCGAATACCTTTTGCTGCTCCGCCTCATCGATGCCGACGCCAAAATCCTGCACACACACGATGGCGGAATCGGCGTCGGTATCGATACGAACGACGACCCGGTCTGCCTGCGGCGAATACTTCACTGCATTCGATACCAAATTACCGATAACTTCCTCGATACGCGGCTCGTCATACGCGATGCGTAGTGCGTCGCCTCCGGAACCTTCGACAATGATGGAATGCGATGTATATGAGGGACGAAGCTCGTCGATGACCCGATGGACAAGCTGTCTCAGGTCGTGCTCCTCTTTTTTCATGTGAACTCGTCCTGTCTGCATCCTGCTCACATCCAACAGATCGCTCAAGAGCGACGCGAAGCGCCCCGTCTCATCGCGCAGCGTCTTCAAAATCTCAGCGGCCGCATCAGGCACGGCACCGAGCTCCAATTTCAGTAGTTCTACCGACGTCATGATGACCGAAAGCGGGCTACGAAGCTCATGCGCAGCCGCACTAATGAACATGTCCTTTTGTTTCTCGATGATCTTCCGCTCCGAGATGTCGTGCATCACCTGCGCGAAGTATTTCACTTTGCCGTGGGACTTGATGGGGAAAAATACGCTGCGTATCGAAAATTCAGTCCCATCCTTTTTACGGTCGATGATCTCCTCGCTCTCGAACGCGGCACCCTTCGAAAGCGCAGCGTGCAATGCCTCATAGACGTGGCTGGGTGTTTTGCCACTATGCAAGATGCGCGGACTCTTCCCGTGCACTTCTTCGCTGCTGTATCCCGTGAGCCGCTCCCACGCCGGATTCACATACTGGATCTCGTCTTTGTTATTGCTGATCAGCGTCGGATTCGGATCTGAATGCGCGTATAGGTAGAACGAAGGCGCATCACTGATGAAAGGTGCGTGGTGTTTTTTCGGCTGTTTAGAGAGGCCTCTTTTCATGCATACTTCATATTCATAATATGCTTGCGGCGACTTTGTACAAGTATCGTATGCAAAGACGCCCCGGAGGGCGTCTTTGCTCGATAATAGGTGGGAGGTTCCGCCTACTTCGTTGTGAACGTTTGTTTGTCGCCGCGCACGGTGCCCTCGGCGTTCTCTGCAACCAGCCGCACGTAATAGGTCGTGCCTGAGCGAAGGCCGGTCACGGTAGCCTGCGCCGAGACCGTCGTCCTACCCGCGCCCGCAGACTTCTGCGGAGTCGTCTTCAACAGTGCGGATCCGAGCAACGTGTCCGTGCTGTACTCAAACCAGTAGCGCGTTTGCGCACCGCCCGGATTGACCGTGCCATTGAGCGTGGCCGTTGTTGTAGCGACTGGTCCCGGTACCTGCGTCGTGACGACCGGCGCTGCGGTCGTCGAGGCCGGGGTGCCACTTGTCTTGAAGGTAAGTATCGAGCCGTTGACCGTGCCGAATTGGTTCTGCGCGTTCAACCGGTAGTAATAGGTCGTACCCGCGGAGAGATTCGAGACCGAGGCCGAAGCGTCGACGCTCACACTTCCATTCCCTACCGAAACGAATGGTGTCGTGTTGCCGAGACTGGCACTTGTCCCGTATTCAAACCAATATTGCGTCGACGCCTTGTTCGGATTCACAGTGCCGATAAGTGCTGCATTCGTTGCCGTCTGACCGCTTACTGCGAGCGTCCTCGCGGCCGGAACGCTACCTACCGGTGCCGGTGTGCCGTTCGTGGTGGTAAAACTGTGCTGCACGCCTGTGCTTTTGCCGTATGCATTCTGCGCAACGAGCCGGAAGTAATACGTCGTGCTTTTTGTAAGACCCGTTATGTAACCGGGTGTCGGGATCGCCGTGAATCCCGAGCCTACTGTCTGTGTCGATGTCTTTTTGCCGAGGCTCGGCGTCGTGCCGAATTCGTACCAATAGCTGGTGATCGCGCCATCGGGATTGACCGTCCCTGTGATGACGACCGTTGTGTCTGTCGGTGCGACTGTTGCGTTGGTCGCAGCGGTCGGTGCGCCCGGTATAGCTCCGGTGCCCGTTCCGGTGTTGGTGCCACCCCCTGTAACGCCGCCGGTGACGTCGGTACTTGTCGAAACGGTCGACGTGGCATTATTGCCCAGCAAACCGCTTGATCCGTACGTTATATAAATGAAAGCCGCGATGATAGCGATGATAATAATACCTCCGATGACCCCCGTTTGTTTGTTCATGAAAGAACCATACATTTCGTTCCATGAAGGGAGCGTGAGGATTCTTCATCTTCCAAAAAAGTTCCTCATGTGCAGTTCATTCGCTATCCACTGGAATACCTGTACTGTTATGCAGTGACTTTGCGCTCCCCCACATCCGACCCCATCGGAGACACAAAAGACGGCCACATACTGTCGCGTGCCATCATCGATACTATCCGCGAACCGCTCGTCGCACTCAGCGGCGACCTCCGCGTCATCGTAGCCAGCCGCTCTTTTTATGAGAAGTTCGAGATCGATGAGTCGGAAGCGCGTGGCAAACTCTTTTACGATCTCGCCGACGGGCAATGGAATATCCCCGCACTGCGTACATTGCTTGAAGAGATCATCCCGCAAAAGACGACCGTTGAAGGATACGAGATCGAGCACGAGTTCCCCCGCCTGGGACGACGCAAGATGCTCGTGAATGCCCGCGAGATCATCTATACCGACGCGAATAAGGAATTGCTTCTTTCATTTCTCGACGTGACGGAACAGCGTGCCCTCGAGGAACATAGAGCGCAACTCATGCGGCAAAAGGATACTCTGCTCAAGGAAATGCGTCATCGTATCGCCAACAGCCTCCAAATGATCGCAAGTATCATTTTGCTCAAGGCCGAGACGGTACAGTCGGAGGAGAGCCGGCTTCACCTGCAGGATGCGCATGACAGAATACTTTCGATAGCTACGGTCCAGCGTAACCTCGACCCCACTGGCGACGACACGGCGGTTCCAGTGGTCAGCTACCTAAAAACGCTTAGCGAAAGCGTGGCGAAAACAATGATAGGCGGTCGTAAGCCGATAACGCTCTCGGTAAGCGGCGACAAGAGCGAAGTCGAGCCCGATGACGCGATCGCGCTGGGCCTTATCACGACCGAACTCGTTATCAACGCACTGAAACACGCATTCCCCAAGGGCGAAGGTGCTATCCATGTCACCTACGGGTCCGACGGGGCGGGATGGGACCTTAGTATCGCTGACGACGGCGTAGGGCTAGAAGCGTCACACGCTTCCACGCGCGAAGGACTCGGGACGAGCATTGTCGAATCACTCGCCAATCAATTGCACGCACAGGTGAAGCGTGAGAGCTCGTCACGTGGAACCGTTGTATCCATCGTGTGCAAGAAAAGATGATCGCTACCGCCACGAGACCGCGGCCTTCCACACGCCTTCTTCGTATGCGAAATGATGTGTCTTCGACGGCATGAATGTCTTCTGTGCCGAGTCCCAGAGATAGTGGGTCACCGACATGCGCTTTCGTTCTATTTCGATGACGTTGAACGACTGCCTTTCTCCCCTCCTGCGCGTCGAAACCGTTCCCGCCTGCACCGCAACCGCTGCATGGTGCGGCTTGGTATATCGGATGTGCGTTCCGATCGCGGAGCTGCGGTGGTAGTGACCGGATAAATAGAGGTCGATGCGGGCCTCGGAAAGCGTGTAGATGCCATGCGCGGCGCGGCGCGCGAGTTTGCGCTTGGGGTATGACAACGGAAGATCGAGCGGATGATGTGTGACGACGATGCGTACCGCTTTTTCTGGTACCGCCGCGAACCATTCGACGGCGTCAGACACGTCTTTCCGCGCTACCTGGCCACCTTTCAGACGCGACCGCCTCACGGTATTGATGTTGCCCACCGCGATCTCAGCGTCGATATAGGAGCCGCTCACCACGGGAGCAATGAACTCGTTGAAACGGTCGTAGGCACTGCGCGTACGCTTAAGCGGAGAATACAACGGGCGGATATCGTGATTACCCGGGATGGCACAGACGGTCAGCCCCTTTTCTTTGAGCGCAATAAGGAAATCGCGCGCCGCTGCGAATTCGCTCTTCCGGGCGCGCTGCGTTATATCCCCTGAGAGCACCACGAGGTCGGGATGGGTCTTTGCGCACGCGAGTGCCAGCGCGCGTACGACGGATCCATCCGTCTTGCCGAAATGAATATCGGAGAGATGAAGTAGTGTTTTCATGTGGCATCGACGGCGTCACCGACGCATGCGTACGCATGTTTATACCACGTCCTTTTTGTGATACCGATACGTGACCTCGTCTCGTAATAATGACAGCGGCGGCCCTATGGCCGCCGCTGTGCTACTGGTCCCGTACGAACCTTCTTACGATCGCATTAGCGAACAAAGAGGTGTTTGAGGAACCCGAACCCGTTGGTGAAGATGCTCACCAAGGAAGCAGTGATGCTTGTGTCGCTGGTCGAAGTCCCCTGTACGAGGACGCGCGAACCAACAACGAGCGCATTCGAGGTCGTCGCGGATCCGTTCACGCGATACGTGGTCGAAGCGTTCGTCGAAACGGTGGTCGTCGATGAGCTACCGACAGACGGGCTGAGCGTGAAGCTTGAACCGTTTATCGAGCTCACGATACCGGCGCCGACGGCACCGATCGCATCAAGGAAGTTGCGGGCACGAATGCGGCCGTCAACGATCTTCGTCGCGGTCACCGTGGTGCCGCTTACCGTACCGCGAACATTCACTTTGTCTCCCACTTTCACATCGGCGAGAGTGAACGAAGTGCCTTCAGAGCCAGCGAGCGTGGCGCCTGAAGCATTGACCGTATAGGTCACACCATCTTTACTGGTGACAGTGATGGTCGAGCCGCTTATCGCACTCACGGTACCGACAATGCCGGATTTATCTGCATGTTCCTTCGTGGACGTTGCTTTGCCGCGATCATCGTCGCGGTCGTCGTCTTTGCCCTTCGAACCTCGGTCGCCATCGTCGTGCTGTACGAGCGACTTAACGAACGAGCCGATGCCGAAGTTGCCGTCGCCCTTATTGAACGAGGAGCCGCTGTCG
>JBAYUL010000039.1:0-7321 GCA_041675105.1 Minisyncoccota bacterium | reverse complement strand
TGGCGGATCCACCAAGTGGCGTAGGTGGAGAATTTGTAGCCCTTGGTGTAATCGAATTTGTCGACGGCTTTGAAAAGGCCGAGGTTGCCCTCCTGGATGAGGTCGAGGAGCGTGAGGTCGGGGCTGCGGTTGACGTATTTCTTGGCTATCGAGACCACGAGGCGGAGGTTCGAGCGGGCGAGGATGCCGCGGGCCTCATCGTCGCCGAGGAGGATGCGCTTGGCGAGCTCCTTTTCCTGTTCGCCATTGAGCAGCGGATACTGACCGATCTCGCGGAGGTACATTTGGACGGAGTCGTAGTTGGAATCAGAGCGGCGATTCTGGAGCTTCTTCTTTTCGAGCACGCTGTCGGCGGAATTGTCCTCGAGCATACCGCCGCCTTCGAGCACATCGATGCCGGCAGCAGAAAAACGCTCGTACATATCCTCGAGCAGGTTCATGTTGTCCTCGATCGTCGGGAATTCGCGAAGTATCTCGTCGTAGGTCACATAGCCGCGTTCGCGACCGAGTGTGATGAGCGCATTTACTTTGTCCTGCGATTTCCCTTTCATCGGGAGCGCCTGCGCGGAACGCGGAGCGAGTCGTGTCGCCTTCTTCGTGGTCGGTCGTGTCGCGCGCGCGGTCGCCGAGCGTCGGCTCGCGATGCGGGCCTTGCGCGTGCGCGCAGCAGCACCTTTACCAGTGGTTTTCTTGGTATTTTTTTTCTTAGCAGTCTTTGACATATGGATATACAAGGCAAAACAGCCCCGGTTTCCGGAAGCTGCACTTTCACTTATTCTTTACACGCCAGACCCTCGATTTATTTCACTCGGCGCGTATGTAGAGACCACTGTACCCTATTTGTGCAGTTTCGCAATACGGGCTGTTAATAACTTATTTTCCTCCATAAGGCGAGCCACTTCTGCGTCATTGCCTTCGGCCTCTGCCTTCTTGAGAGCGGAGGTCGTGAGGTGCAGAAGCGCCGCGAGCTGTTCTTTTCGCATGATCGCGAGGAGCTGCTCAGCTTCGTCATCCAGCTTTGAACTTTTGCCGTGGAGCATCTCTGCGGAGAAACGCATCGACTCGAGTTCGCCCTGGGGAAGTTTCGCGAGGATGGCGAGCGTCTCGGGACCGACGATCTCTGCGAGCGCTTTTTCGTATACCTTCACATCGATGGCCGACTTCGCGAGCGATTGCTGCCAGATGAGGAATGAATATGCCTGTCGCACGCGATCGGCGACTTGTGCGGGGTCTCCTGCCTGTGCAGACAGGCGTTCCATCTTTTCTGGCGCGCGCGGGCCCGCGACGCGCGGCACGCGCGCGAACGCTTCTCCGACCGCCTGCTCCGACACATTGAGACGCCGCGCGATGTCGCGCAAATACTGTTCGCGTTCGATCGGACTTTGCACATCGGTGATAAAGGGAAGCACGATCGCTTCGACATTGCGGCGAAATTTATCAGGCTGCGGCGCGTGCTCTTGCAGCACGTCGAGCAGGAACGTGATGATGTCTTTTGAATCGCGAATCGCGGCACGCCACGCTTCGACTCCCTCTTTCAATATAAGATCCGCCGGATCCATCCCCGACGGCAATTTCGCGACCTTCACATTGAGCCCACCCTGGAGCGCAGCCCGAGCGGCCTTCCCGGCGGCCTTGATACCCGCCTGATCGGCGTCGAGCGCGAGGACAAGGTTGTCCGTCACGCGCTTCACGAGAGTGGCATGTTCGGGGGTGAATGCGGTGCCCGAAACGGCCACGGTATTGCCCCATCCGGCCTGATGAGAGGCCAAAAGATCCATTTGACCCTCTACGAGGACGGCGAAATTATGCTTACGTATAGCCACTTTTGCCTTGTCGAAGCCGTACAGAATGCGTGATTTATGAAAAAGGGGCGTTTCCGGGCTATTGAGATATTTTGGTGCCTCCGGTGAAGCATGCTCCCCGAAAATGCGGCCGGAAAAGCCGATGATGCGGCCCGCACTGTCGGCTATGGGGAACATGATGCGATTACGGAACTTGTCGGTGAGATTCCCGCGCTCATTGCGCTTCCCCATCCCGGCGAGCTCAATTTCCTTGTCCGTGAATTTTCCTCCGAAGGAGGATCCGCCTCCGGCGGACTTTGATTTCAAATAGTCTGACAGTTCGCTCCATGCATTCGATGCCCAGCCAAGGCGGAAGGATTGTATCGTCCCGTCTTCCATGCCGCGCTCCTTCAGATATTTCTTCGCTGTATCATCAAGGCGCGACGCGTAGAAAATAGTCGCGACCTCCAGCAATTCGAAAAGCCGGTCGCGTTCATCGCGCGCCTCGGGCTTCTCATACACGAGCGGCACGCCCGCGCGCTCGGCGAGCACCTTAAGCGCGCCTTTGAAATCGAGTCCGTCCATTTCCTGTACGAACGTGAATACGTCGCCGCCCACGCCGCACCCAAAGCAGTGGTATGTACCTCGCTCCGGCGACACGTGGAACGACGGTGTGCGCTCCGCGTGGAACGGGCATCGCGCGCGCATCGAACCGCCCGCCCGTTCGAGCTTCACGTATTGAGAGACCACATCGACTATCGAGAGTCGGTCCTTTATTTGCTGCACTGTCCCATCGGCCATAGCGCCATTATGCGCTTTCCACATATAAAAAGCGAAAGTCCAGGCTTCGTCACCTGGACTCTTTAACTCTTTGCTCTGCGGAGAGCGTCAGACCGCGATCGCGATCTCCGCGAGCGGCGGAACGCCCACTGTGGTCGAGGCTGCGACGCCTATCGTCGAGAGCAGCGCGTTGTGATAGCGAACTGCCAGTTGCGCGACCTCATCGTCGGAAACATCCCAACTGCAATACGCAGCGACGGAGCGGTCCGTCGAGGTGCCGTGTTGTCGAGCACTGTCCCGCGCACGCGGGAATACGATCGCCGCCTGGCCCACGACAATGTTGCCGCGGAATACCTTGAAGACCAGTCCGCGCGCCCAGTCATATCCGTCGTTACTGGATACGGTGCACGGATTACGGTATTCCCAGGCTCCGCTCACGTGTTGTGCAGCTTCGATCAAGATCTGGCCGTTGAGTTCCTCGGCGGCCAGCGCGAGCAGTCGTTTGGCATAGAGCGCCTGCAGACGCACGATCCCTTCCGGGAAACGCGCGTGGTGCCACGGCTCAAGTCGCGTCTGTATCTGAGCGTTGCTCATCGTTCCCTCCCCGGACTCGCCGGCGTGTTGCATCTCTCACACTTTTAGCACGCCCTGCGCTCAATGCAAAGAACCGCCTCTCGGCGGCTCTTTCGCGGGAGTGGCTGTGATTTAGCGCTCTACCGAGTCGCGGTTGCGTTCGGTCGAAGGCATTTCCTGGGGCGCCTGCGACGCGTATTCCGCTTCCATCGCCTCGATCATGGCGTGTTTCTTCGAGCCCTTGAAACCGGTGCCCGACGGGATGAGGCGGCCGATGATGACGTTCTCTTTGAGGCCGATGAGGCGGTCCACGGCGCCCGAGACGGCCGCTTCGGCGAGCTTGCGCGGCGTGTTCTGGAATGAGATGGCCGAGAGGAACGACGCCCGTGTGAGCGAGACTTCGGTGATACCGAGCAAGAGCTGCTTGGCCTTCGCCGCTTCGTCGCCTGCTTCTTTCATAGCCTTGTTGAGGCGTTCGAATTCGAAGTCCGAGATGATCTCGCCTGCCGATACGCCGGTGTCGCCGGAATTCGTGACCGACACACGGGAGAACATCTGCTTGACGATGATCTCGAGGTGCTTGCGCGCCGTCGATACGCCCTGAAGCTCGTAGATGCGCGTGATCTCGTTGATGATGTAGTCCTGTGCGCGCTCTTTACCGCCGAGGAGGAAGAGTTCTTCGAGGTCGGCGGAGCCGTCGGTGAGGAAGTCGCCTTTCGTGACCGTGGAACCCACCTTCACATAGATGCTGCGGAGCGGGTGTATACGGTACTCGGTCTCCTTCTTCTGGCCTTTGAGGGTCTTGGCGGTCGAAGCGACGTCCGGAACGATCGTGATGACCGTTTCCTGGCCGTCCTTCGCGATGTCAGAGACGACTCCCGAGACGCGTGCGATGGTCGCAGGGAGTTTCGGCGTGCGGCATTCGAAGACTTCTTCGACGCGCGGGAGACCCATGGTGATGTCGCCGCCGGACTGAGCGACGCCTCCGGTGTGGAAGGTACGCATCGTCAGCTGTGTGCCCGGTTCGCCGATGGCCTGTGCGGCGATGACGCCGACCGCCTCGCCTACGTCGATGAGCTCACCGTTGGTGAGATCGACGCCGTAGCATTTCTGGCAGACGCCGCGCGCGACTTTGCACGTGATCGGCGAGCGTACCGTCACCTCCGCGACATTACTCTCTTCTATCTTCTTCGCGTCATCGCGATTGATAAGGTAATTGCGCTTGAAGAGCACCGTGTCGCCGTTCATCGCGTCGGCTGCGAGCACGCGGCCGTTGACGCGATCAGCGAACGAGCCGCCGATGTTCTCTTTGCCCGGACGCGGGATGAGGACACCTTCCTTGGTACCACAATCGTCTTCGAGCACGACCACATCGTGGGCGACATCGAAGAGGCGGCGCGTGAGGTAACCGGCGCGTGCCGTGTTGAGCGCGGTGTCGGCAAGGCCCTTACGTGCGCCGTGCGTCGAGATGAAATATTCGATGGGAGTGAGACCTTCCTTGAGCGACGAAGTGATCGGGAATTCGATGATCTCTCCGCGCGGGTTGGTGATGAGTCCCTTCATACCTACCATTTGGTGAAGCTGCACAACGGAACCGCGCGCGCCTGAGGTGATCATGTCGTGGACAGGGCCCTGCTTGTCGAGCGCATCGACGACGTGCTTGCGCAGGTCGCCGGAGACCTTGGCCCAAATATCGATGGTCGCGCGGCGGCGTTCGTCTTCGGTGAGCAGGCCGTTCTCGAAATTCTCCTGCTCTTTAGCCGCTGCCTTGTGGCCGAAGTCGAGCATTTCTTGCTTGACCTTCGGGACGATGACGTCGGAGATGGACCAGGTGATGCCGGCGTAGGTCGCATAGCGGAAGCCGAACTTCTTGATGGCATCGAGGATCTTCGGGATGCCGTCGAGCTTGTAGTGGGTCACGAGGTTATGCACCAATGCGCCCATGCGCTTGTTGGTGATCTCTTCGTTGAGGTACGGGAAATCGCTTGGGAGCACCGAGTTGAAGAGCAGGCGGCCGACAGTGGTCTCGAACACCTTACCCTCGAACTGCGCGTACTTCTTGCTGTCGCTCGGCAAGACCTTGATCTTCGCGCGTAGGTCGATGGCGCTGAAGTCGTATGCGGTGATTGCGGCATTGGTCGTCGGGAATGATTTCCCTTCGCCCTTGAGGCCGTCGACCGACTTGGTCATCCAGTAGCAGCCGAGCACGATGTCGAGGAGCTTCGACGCCACGACGACGTCGCCTGAACCCGGTTTGAGGACGTTCTTGTTGGCGGACATTATTTCGCGGGCTTCCATCTGCGCCGCTTCGGAGAGCGGGACGTGGACAGCCATCGCGTCGCCGTCGAAGTCGGCGTTGTACGCGGGGCATACGAGCGGGTGTACCTGGATAGCGTTGCCTTCAATGAGGACCGGGCGAAATGCCTGGATCGACTGGCGGTGGAGCGTCGGTGCGCGGTTCAGAAGCACGTACTTGCCCTTTATCGCCTCTTCGAGGATCGGCCACACTTCCGGAGCCTCGTCTTCGATGAGGCGTCCTGCGCCGCGGATGTTGTAGGCGAGTTCGCGTGCGAGGAGTCCCTGAATGACGAACGGGCGGAAGAGCTCGAGCACCATGTGCTTCGGCAGACCGCATTCGTCGAGCGCCAAATCAGGTCCGACAACGATGACGGAGCGGCCCGAGTAGTCGACGCGTTTGCCGAGAAGGTTCTGGCGGAGGTAGCCGTGCTTACCCTTGAGGTAATCAGCGAGCGATTTGAGTGCGCGGCGGCGGCCTCCGAGGATGCCGAGCACGCCTGCGCCACGACGCATCGAGTTATCGAGAAGCGCATCAACGGCTTCCTGCAGAATGCGCTTTTCGTTGCGGAGAATGACTTCCGGCGCATGGATCGCGAGCAATCGCTTGAGGCGGTTGTTTCGGTTGATGACGCGGCGGTAGAGGTCGTTGAGGTCAGACGATGCGTGACGGCCTCCTTCGAGCGCGACCATCGGTCGGAGCGCCGGCGGGACGACCGGAAGGCGGGTCAAGAACATCCATTCCGGGCGGACGCCCGCGCGCTTGAGCGCTTCGGCGAGACCGAGACGCTTGCGGAGCTTATCGCGCTCTGCGGCACCGGACTTCTCATAATCCTCGCGCGCCTTCTTGATGAAGGTATCGAGGTTGATCTGTTTCAATATATTGTAGAGCGCTTCGGCGCCGATCGTGGCACGGAACATAGCTCCGTATTTGACGGCGTAGAGGTGGTACGAGGCCTCATCGAAAACGACGCCTTCGCGGATGCCCTCGATCTCTTTCTTTGCTTTCGTGGCCTTTTCCTTCAGCTCTGTCTTCACTTCGGCATTCGCAGCCGATTTGGTCTTCTGTGCGAATTCCGCTTCAAGGTCCTTGAGGAGGCGTGCGCGCTCCTGTTCGTTCACCGAAGTGACGATGTAGCCCGCGAAATACACGACCTTCTCGACCTCAGCGGCCGAGAGTCCGAGCATAAGCGCGATGCGCGACGGAATACCGCGGAGGAACCAGATGTGCGCGACCGGGGTCGCAAGGTCGATGTGACCCATGCGTTCGCGGCGCACGATGGCACGCGTGATCTCGACACCGCATTTCTCGCAGACGATGCCGCGGAAGCGGATGCCGCGGTATTTGCCGCAGTAGCATTCGTAATCCTTTTCGGGACCAAAGACGCGTTCGTCGAAGAGACCGTTCTTCTCGGGGCGCTGGGTGCGGTAGTTGATGGTCTCCGGCTTGGTGATCTCACCGTACGACCATTCCTGCATACGATCCGGAGAAGCCAATCGCATCGCGACCGCTTCGAATTCCGCCGGGATCATGTCTTTCTTTTTTTGTACTGGAGGCATAGATGTATGGTGAGCTTTTAAAGGGCCGGTTTCTCTTCAAGGAACTCGATGTCGATACCGAGTCCGCGCAAATGCCTGACCAGGACATTGAAGGTTGCAGGTGTATTGGTTTCCTCGATGCGCTTGCCGGAGACGATCGCGTCGAAAGCGGCGGAGCGGCCAAGGATGTCGTCTGATTTGATGGTGAGGATCTCGCGGAGCGAGTAAGCGGCGCCGTAACCGAGGAACGCCCACACTTCCATTTCTCCCACGCGTTGGCCGCCGTTCTGGGCCTTGCCGCCGAGCGGCTGCTGCGTCGTGAGCGAGTAGGGCCCGATCGAGCGCGCATGGAT
>JBAYUL010000038.1:0-7357 GCA_041675105.1 Minisyncoccota bacterium | reverse complement strand
GAATACCGATGACCGGCAGCGAAGTGTGTGCCGCGACAGTGCCGGGAAGTGCGGCCGCCATGCCGGCGCCGGCGATGAATACTTTGCATCCGCGCGATTCGGCATCGCGTATCCACTTCACAAGATCCTCAGGAACGCGATGCGCCGAGAGCACGCGCATTTCGCTCTGTACCCCCAACTGTTCGAGCACTTTGGCCGATTCGGACATGAGCGCGAGATCGGAGTCCGAGCCCATCACGATGCCGACGAATGCCTTCATAGCAGGCAGTGTATCGCATTTTTGCGCAAAACGGCAACCGCGCATCCGTATAAAAGAAAACAGGGGCGAACACGTGTTCATCCCCTGAGAAACGCCCTCACCGCACCTTCCGCGGCGGCGAGCGCATCGACAAGACTTCCCTGCTTGTCGTTATGTATGACCAGTCCGTAATCGCGGTAGTCCTCCACGTTCGCGGAAACCGGGTCTTCGGCAAGGAGACGCTCGATGTCCGCTTCGCGCAGGTCCTTTTGCCGGTCTCGAACTCGCTTTCGCCTGAGATCAAGCGGTGCGAGCACCGGAATGACGAGCGTTTCGCCATCGTGCATGCTGATAAAGCGCGCCACCTCTTTGGCAATGTGCGGAACGACGTCCCCAACACAGTTCTCGAAACGCAGGAGTTCGGAGCGCGTCGCACCCGAACGCTGAACATCGCTGATACTGACCCACGCCACCAGCTCGCCATCTTGAAGCATTCGGTCGAACTCCACAGAGGAGACAAAGTGATAGTCCTTGCCTTCGACCTCGTTCGAGCGCCTTACACGCGTCGTGTGAGGCACCAGCCGCTTTAATTCGGGAAACTTGGCTGCCATCGCAGACACAAGCGTCCCTTTTCCTGCACCACGAGGGCCGCAGAATAAGACGAGCTTGCGCTGCATCTGACTCTCCTATGCTTGGCGTAATTACCTTCTTAATTATAGCACAATCTCGCGATACGTCAATATTACAGATTCTTTAGGATGAAATCCGCCCGTTCGGGCACGGGAAGAACGGGCACTTCGACGATCTCGTATCCTTGATCCGCATAGGCCTCACGAATGAGCCCATGCAGGATCATTGCTTGTTCCGGAGTTTCGCTGCGCGCTTCATCGTTCACGAAGTCGATGAGGTCGAGAAGGAACACTTTCCGATACTTGACTCTGTCCATCGCATCTCGCAGTTCATCATCCACTTCTTTGTTATTGATCGTGTAATACGCGATAGAATCGGGTACCCCTCGGTCGAAAAAATACTGTTCTTCTTTGGGCACCTCAAGATGCATGTCACGCACGCGACGCACCACCGAGCCGAGCCAGTCGGGGTCCGTGACGATCTGCTCTATCGTTTCGCCCGCCGCAAGTTTCTCGTCGATGATAAGACGCGCACCCTCTGCCACTACCAAATGACCGCGCTTCTCAAGCTCGAAGATAAGCGTGGTTTTGCCCGCGCACGGGCCACCGGTGAGCACGTACCAAGGCGGCGTTGTGTGTTTTGGATCATTCATAGTACTGGTTTCATAAAATTACAATCTCGCCACGATGGCATCCGCACGCGCTAAGGCGGACACTACCGGCAGACGAACAACATCGTATCCCAGGCCCCGATACGCTTCTTCCAGCAAGCGATCGAGCTCGCAGGCGCCCTCCCACGTTTCCGAACGAGCACCATCATGAGTGAAGTTGTCGCGTGAGATAAGGTCGAGTATGAACACCCTGCGATAACGCGACCTCTCAAGTGCGTCGCCAAGTTCTTTGTCTTCGACGATGCCCTCGTGTCGATAATATGCAAGGCTGTCCGGGATACCCCGGTCAAGGAATACGACCTCGTCGATCGGCAATTCCGTCTCCCATTGAAGCTTCAGCCGCAGGACCTCGTGCTGGAAATCGGCGGCATTCGCGCGAAGCTCTTTGAAGTCTCTCCCCGCTGCGACCTCCGTTTCGATGACGTGTCGTGCTGCTTCCTTGAGCGTTCGATACCCTCGCCCGGCGAGTTCACCGAGCACTGTCGACTTACCTGAAGACGGCGCGCCAGTGATCACATACCAAGGGGGTGTGCGTTCCATGTGCGCGCATAATAGCAAACGGGAGGGGCTTTCGCCTCTCCCGTCCTTCTCCCTACCGGAGCTCAGTGTGCAGATCGTTCCATGAGTGGAACTGGAACTCGTTTCGGCCGAATCCCTGCGGCGCAGCTTTACGCCCGGGATTGAACCAGCCGAAACGCACCTCCGAATTCCACGCAAGCCCGCGATCCTTGATCGGACAGTCGCCGATGTAGGCGCGTACGCAAAATGCGGCGTACCCGGACGTGCCACATATCGAGAGATATGCGCGTTCGAGCATCGTCTGCATCAAGAGAGGACTGGGCTTGCAGGTGCGTTCATGGGGCAGCCCGAGCGCACGCATATCGTCGTCGGAGACGATGATGCTCGGTATGCGCATACCCCACGTTCTGCATGTTTTCTCAATGAACATCGTGTGGCCGGAACTGATGATGGCTATCCGGATACCCCGAGATTCAAGCTCATCAAGACAATCGATCACCCCGTCGAACGGCTTCGGCCAGGCAGACGAGATCTCGGGCATAAGATACTGCAAGCGGACACGAACGAGCGTCTCCGTGAGCACCTCGGCCCCGCTCGGATGTCTGCGCTGCATGCCTTTGCCTGCCGGTACGTAGTCGCGCAGGCCGTCCTTATGACGCTCATAATATTCGACGCCGATCGCTTCGAACACGCGATCGTATTCGAGCACTGCGGCGATGACTTGCGGCGGAGCCCTGTTGCACAAGCCTCCGATGCGATCGAGAAGTTCCGGATCTCCGAAGATCTCACTGAGTGCATATCGATAGCCAGCCTCAACGCCGCGACCCCGCGGGCTCGGCGTGAACGTATCCGCGATCGTCGCATCCCAATCGATGGCGACAATCGGGATCTGGGGAACATATGTCGCCATTCTTCCCTCCCACTATGGATCTCGTATCACTCTAACAATGTAGAACGCGCTATGCAAAATACCTCACGGCATTACGGAACACTTCTATACCGGGACCGTCCGCCGGCAGTGGTACCCCCTCTCGAATATATTGCTCTTTGAGGTACGTCCAATGCGGTAATTGAGTGAACCGTACCGCCCGCTCCGGGTGCGGCATGAGACCGAGCACGCGGCCCTCATATGCAGCAACGCCGGCGATGTCTTCGAGCGCTCCGTTCGGATTCGCAGAAAGGCCGAAATGCTCGGACAGAGGACCGGGTGCGTAGCGAAGAGCGACCATGTTCCTGCTGTTGAGCGATGCAAGCGTAGAAGCGTCGGCAAAGTACTTCCCTTCGCCGTGCGCGATAGGCAATGAGAGCGACTCGATATCGCGCAACCATGGCGATGAACCTTTCTCTACCTTGAGATCGACCCAGCGACAGAGGAATCGCGGCGTGTCATTTGCGATGAGTGCACCGGGCAGGATGCCGGTGCCGGTCAGGATCTGAAAGCCGTTGCAAATACCGATCATGAGTGTGTCGCGTTCCAGGAATTTCTTGAGTCCATCACCCAGGTGCTCCTTGACGCGGTTCGCGTATGCCTTGCCTGAACCGGTGTCATCGCCGTACGAGAATCCGCCCGGGAACGCAACGATCTGCGAGCGTACGAGCAGCGAAGGTGTCGCAATAATATCGTTGATGTGGACGATGGAAGCATCGGCGCCCGCTTTCTCAAACGCGAACTTCGTCTCCTCTTCGCAGTTGAGACCGTATCCTGAGAAAATAGTTACTTGTGGTCTTTTCATAGGTGTTACCAGTCTTTAAAGGGCTTCCGGTACGCACTCGCGAGAGCGGATACGGGAAGTTTGAGCGTCTCTTTCGGTAGCGTGATCTTAAGGTGAGACCCGCCGACGGTCCCTATCTTCGCGTGTGCAACGCCTCTGAGCGCTCGTTCAAACTGCTTCTCTTGTCCCTCGCGCACGGAAACGACGAATCTGCCTTGGCTTTCGGAGAAAAGTACCGAGTCCGCACTCGACGCCGTACCCGGCAAGGTACGAACATCGACAGACGCCCCGATCTGTCCTGCAACAACCGCTTTCGAAAGTGCTGCGCCAAGACCACCGCGGCCCACACTGATGACGGACGATACGATGCCCCTTTCGATACTTGTCGCGAGCGCTTTGTACGCCTTGAGGTTCTTTTTCGCGCGTACACGAGGCGCGCTCGCTCCGGTGGCGCCGCCGAGCGTGGCGAAATATTCGGACGCACCGAGCTCGTCGTGGGTTTCGCCGATCACATAGACGCCATCACCTTCTGCCTTTAGATCGATCGTCACTGCTTTTGAGACATCCGGAACGACGCTGATGGCGGACACAAGAAGCGTCGGCAATGCTGCAATGTGCACTTTCTCGCCGCGCTTCGTGTATCCGCGGAAATCATTGAACATACTGTCTTTACCCGAGACATACGGCGTACCGTACGCGATCGCTATCTCATAACACGCCTTTGCGGCGCGCTTGAGCTCGTAGAGTCGTTCGGGCGAATTCGATGTCGACCAGCAAAAATTATCGAGTATCGCGAGGTGGTCCAGCGAAGCGCCCGCTGCCACGGCATTTCGCACCGCTGTATCAATCGCCGCCGCTGCCATCGCATACGTGTCGATTGCGGAATACCACGGAGCGTATCCATGGCTCAGCACCACGCCGCGGCTCGAGTCCGGAAGCGGCTGGATCACGCCCGCGTCGGTATTCACTCTCCCCTTTCCTTCCAACGGTTTTGTGACGGATAGCGCTTGCACCTCGTGGTCATATTGCTGAGAAATGAAAGCGATGCTGCCGACATTGGGACTCTTAAGCACGTTCAAAAGCGACGCCCTGAGAGGGACGGCTCGTGCCTTTCGCGAAG
Organism: Minisyncoccota bacterium; assembly: GCA_041675105.1. Taxonomy (GTDB): domain Bacteria; phylum Patescibacteriota; class Minisyncoccia; order Phycocordibacterales; family UBA2100; genus UBA10103. The sequence continues at coordinate 2,468 of JBAYUL010000038.1, read as the reverse complement.
GTTCAGTCAGTGTGCGGACGGGCTTTTTTGAGATCTGTCGCTCGACAGGTCGGCCATCGTGGAGGAATTCCATGCCAAGGTCCATGATCGTTCGCTTCTTGAATTTGACGACACACCGACCCGAATCAGTGAACTGCCCGATCACCCTCGCCTCGACATCGTGGCGTTCGAAAAGCTTCTTGAGATCTTTCCATTTCCGCTTAGGAACGGAGAAGGTCATGCGTTCTTGGGATTCGGATATCCATATCTGCCACGGAGCGAGTCCCGGATACTTGAGCGGTACCGCATCAAGCTCGACGACGCATCCGCCGCACTCCTTGGCCATCTCCGCAACAGAACATGATATTCCTCCCGCTCCATTGTCCGTCACGCTCGAGTACAGCCCGCGATCGCGCGCCTCACGGACGATCGCATCGGAGAGTTTCTTTTGGGTGATCGCGTCGCCGATCTGCACCGCAGTCGCCGGTGAGCCGCTCGCGAGAGCTTCGGATGAGAACGTAGCGCCGTGAATACCGTCGAGTCCAACGCGGCCCCCGGCGACCACGACATAGTCGCCAGGACGCGCTTTCTTTTCATACATTCTTCGGCCTGCAACCCTTCGTGGAATGAGCCCGACCGTACCCGCGAACACCAATGGTTTACCACGATAGCTTTGATCAACTGCTACGAAACCGAGCGGCGTCGGGATCCCGCTCTGGTTGCCTCCTGCATTGATCCCCTTTACCACGCCCTCCAGGATGCGACGCGACGAGAGAAGCGGCTGCGTGCGGGCCTCATCGCGGTATAAGGGAGCTGTGTCCTTTGGATCGCCCACGCAAAAACCGTACACGTTGGCGATCGGCTTGGCCCCAAGTCCGAAGCCAAGGCTGTCACGGTTAACACCGACGATACCGGTGATCGCGCCGCCATACGGATCAAGTGCCGACGGCGAGTTGTGCGTTTCGACCTTATGTGTCACGAGGTATTTATCATCAAAAATAATGCCGCCCGCATTGTCGGTAAAGACCGAGACACAGAAATCGCTCTTCCCTTTGGTTTTCCGGATGGCCTTCGTCGCGCCCTTGATGTAGCGGCGATAGATCCCCTCCTCCACCTCGTCGAGTGGATCAGCAAAGATTGTGTGCTTACAGTGTTCGGACCAGGTCTGTGCCAACGACTCGAGTTCGATGTCCGTGGGATTCCGCTTTTTCGTCGCAAAATATTTCTGGATCGTCCGCATGGTATTGAGCGATAACGCGAGCGGCCCGCGGCGCGTACCATCATGATTGGCGATGCCCTGCTTGCCGATCCGAGCAAGCTCGTCATCACCGACACTGATGTCGACTCGATCGACTGCCTGGTGCTCGTGCAGCACCACTTTCGGTACCGTCACGGGAAATTCTTCTCCGTATGCGAACACTGAGGCGCGTTCGATCAGCGGATTGTGGAGTTCTCGAGCGATCGAAACGAGATCGCGTTCTTCGACCGTGCCACAAAGAAAAATGTATACCGACGTATAGACGTCCTCCCCACTTTTCAAAGTGCGGCGGATGGTGTCTTCGGCCATTTGCCGCACCGTCTTCGCCACATTGTCGGTGACTCCCGGATGGAACCCTATTTCTATCGCATATGCATACTTCGCGGGCGCGATGACAGAGCGCGTGGACGACCTCTCGGTGAGAGGACTCGTAAGCCGTTCGGCCACTCTCTTCCGCTCGGCGGCGGAAAGTTTGGCATCGAAGATGTATGATTGCGCGACCGAAACACCGGTGATGCCGGCCGTGGGAAACAGCGAATGAATAGTGCGCAGGTAGTGTGCGGCGCGTGCGTCATCGACCGTCGCCGCAACCGTGATCCTGCTTGCCATGCGGCCATCATACAAGGTCTTTTCGGGCAGGCAATCGAACGGTCTTTGGTAGAGCTTTCAGTTGGACCGTTCGCGTGCAATCATGCCCGCATGAAACGCAAGTCGGAAGGGCTCATGCTCGGGCAGCTGCTCACGCGTGTAGGAAGGAAGATCGGCGCCACCGTTCTGATCGAGCCCCATTGGCGCATCGCCGGCCAGATCATTTTCAAGAGCGGTCGAAAACGCTATTTCCGCTATAACACACTCGACCTCAATCCTGTCGGCGCCTCCGATATTGCCAAAGACAAGGGCTACGCGACCTACTTTATAAAGAAACTGCGTTACCCCACCGTGCAAGGCGACACCTTCTTCTCACACGAATGGTGCGACGCCATCGGCTCAAAAAAGAACATCGACGCCGCCTATGGGTACGCTCGCCGCCTCGGTTTACCTGTCATCGTAAAGCCCAACAGCGGCAGCCAGGGCGCCGATGTCCGACTCGTTCACACAAAAAGCGAGTTCTACCGGGCCATGCGCGCCATATTCCGGAGCGACCGCGTTGCACTCGTACAACGCAAGGTATCAGGAAGAGATTACCGCGTTGTCGTTCTCGATTCGAAGATCATTTCGGCCTACGAGCGAG
>JBAYUL010000037.1:0-7420 GCA_041675105.1 Minisyncoccota bacterium | reverse complement strand
GGATATTGGGAGTTGCGCGGATACTGCGCTCCATCTCCCGTAGTGAAGACCTCCCCCGTGCGCAGCGATGCACCGAGCGTATTACCGATGCAGGCGCTTATATGCGCGATGGTGTTAGTGACCTGCCAGCCGGGTAAATCCTTGCGAACAATGATAACCATTCTCTTCTTGAAATCCTGCACATTCGATTCTTCCATTCCAAAAGCATCCCACGGATCTTCATTTTGGGGAAATTGGCTGCGGCTAGGCCAGAATGTCGAGGGCGAAGGTGACGACGTCGCCCGCTTGGATGGCTCCGGCCCTCCTCCCCCTTTTCCTTATTGCAGTTTTTTGCAAAATACTAGAATAGTCCGGTCGATAAAACACGCTCGTCGTTTCGTGCGGAGTTAGGCTTGGGCGGCTTGGGTGGGGCGCAGGGGGTGGCCCTTTTTGGCGAGTGCGGCGGCGATGATCTTCTTTACGGTCTTCTCCCGCGTCGCTGCCTGCTTACCACGCAATATCGTGCGGAAGATGGCCCGCTTGATGGAGGGCGCATATGCCTCGACGATTCGTTTCGCTTTGGCGTTTTTCGCGAGCGCCTTTTTGAGCTCGATAGGTATATCGGGATTCTTGGGGATGCCGTGGTCGTGGGTCGGCTTCCCCTTGCCCATGGTATAGAAACGCATTCCCTCCGCGCTCATCTTCCCTTCCGCGGCAAGCCGCTTGGCATACGAGAGCGTATTGTCGCTCCACTTGCTCTTATCGGTGCGCCGCGAAAAGTGGCGTATGAAGGTGTCTTCGTCGAGCCGATTGATAGTGGTGTCTATCCACCCGAAGCAGATCGCTTCTTCAATCATTTCGCGATGCGTGGGGAAAGGCTTGCCCGTATGCCGCTTATGCACGACAACCGCAAGCTTGCTCTCTTTCTTGTGATTCTTGCGCAGCCAAGCGCGGAACTCTTTTGCGCTGTATACGGTGATCCTCTGCATACTTCTTATTTCAGTTTTTTGCAAAATACTAGAATAGTCTCCCCTCGCTCCGTGAGCTTATGTCGCACCGTGGTCCCCTCGTACCGCTTCATAACAAGTCCCGCTATCGCGAGCTTCCGGATGTGGTCCGACGCATTTTCGTAGCCAATGTTGAGCCGATCCGCTATGTCGTCGACCGATAACTCCGGCGACTGCTTCAAGAGATCCAATATCTGGATGCGCCGGTGATTCGCGAACCCCTTCACGATCCGCTCTATTTTTCTGTATGTACTGCTGTCCGCCATTCCCTCATACTAATCTATTCTAGTATTTTGCAAAATACTAGAATATGTAGTCCGGCGGCTAGGCCAGAATGTCGAGGGTGAGGGTGATGACGTCGCCCGCTTGGATGGCTTCGGCCCGGCGGACCTTTGCTTTGAGCGGCAGGATGTACACGCCGGAGCGGCTGTCGGGAAATATGGATGTTTCCCATGCCGTCTTTCCTATCCGTACCCCCACCCGTATCGCACCGAATCCCCTGCGCGGACCCGCATACTTCTTGCGAATGTCCTCCGACTGTTTTTTATCGATATTCGCAAAATGCCATGCACCCTGAGCCCCCGGCCAGAGCACCACTTGCGAGCGGACCTTGTAGCGTCGTGTCATGTGGCTTAGAGTTTGGATTTTTGATCCCTATCTCCGTCTTTCCCTTCGTGCGACACGACGACCGCGAGACCGATGGCGAATGCCAGGAAAACAACACCTCCAATCAATAGAATGACCATGTGAAAATCATCGCACGGATCAAGACTTAGGGGAATCAAAACGCCTCATCCGCCAGCTGGCGGATGAGGCGTTTGTCGGGCCCTGCCTGCTGGCAGGCAGGGCGTGGTTGACGCGCTGCGTCATACATGGGACAAAGGTCGGAGTGCGCCGCGGGTCATCTGCACCTACTTTCGCGTGAATGTGCCTCGCAGACGATGATGGTCCGATCCCATCCGGTTCACCGCCTCGTCCCACTGATTCAGCCCCCGGGACGAGGCTCTCTCTTTTCATGTAATCCCTAGGAAGTTTTGATATAGTGCGCTTTGGAACATTCACCATATTTGTGAGAGGTCGTCAGCATGGCACAGACGCCAGCATCGAAAAAGCCGAAGAAGATCGTCCCGCGTGAACCCGTCCCTTGCACCATAAGGGAATTCGCCGACTATGAGCGCGACATCGGTACACTCCTCACCGAGATCGATACGATCAGACAGGCAGCCGAAGAAGCGAAGAAGCACGTCGACGTCGTGGCAGAACTCGAGATCGGTCCCAAGAAGGACCGGCTCATCGCCCTCGCAAAAGCGATGCGCACGTACGCCGAAACGAAGCGCGGGGAGCTCACGCAAGACGATACGGTCAAGATCGTGAGCGTGGGAGATGCGGGCACGATCCGCTGGCTCACGACACCGCCGTCTATCGTCATCAAGAAAGACGACCTTGATGATGTCATCACGTACCTCATCAAGCACCACCGCCATCGTTTCGTTCGGCGAAAGATCGAGGTCAACAAAGAGGCGCTCGGCGACCACCTCGATATTGCCGAAGCGATCCCCGGCATTTCGGTGGAGCGCACGCCGAAATTCGTCATCAAGCCCGCCGGGCGTGACGATCGCGTGGAATGCAACCTCGACACCAACCGATGGAAGATCGTGGAATCGAGTTCGGAAGACATCACGCCAAGCGCCGCGTAACGGCAAGCGAGCGGTCCGTCGAAAAGGCGGACCGTTATTATATTTTCGAGAGCAGGCCGCGGATGTTCACGAGGTCGGGCACGAGCGGACTCTGCGGCCACTTATCCAAAAGCGCGTCGATGACGCGCAGCGTGTGCTGTATCGTCTTTTCTTTTGACTCGCTGAAACGCTCGAATGTCTCGTCCCCGGCGACAGCGAAATCTTCGAGCAATTCGGCGTTGTTGGCGATGATATCGGCAGACTTCAGCAGCACGGAATCCGGCGAGAAAGTACCGATGTGATCGAGCGCCTCTTTCTTGCGCACATCCCATGCGAAGCTCTTCGGCAACTCTGTGACGCTTGCGACGAGGTCTGCGACCTCAGCGCCAAATCGCTCTTCGAGCATTGCGCGGGTCACCTTTTTCTCCGGCACGCTGTCTTCAATGGTGTCGTGGAGAATGCCGGCGATGACGACCTCGTCAGACGCGGACGCGCGCGCGAGGATAAGCCCGACGGTCAGCGGGTGCGAGATGTACGGCACATCCTTGCCGGTGCGCTTTTGCTTTTGGTAGACCTCGTGCGTCTTCAGCATGAAGCGTACCGCGCGTTGCATGTGTTCGGTGTAGATCATAAGGGACCGAAGGAGTACCCATCATAGCAAAATGGGGCTTGAACCGCGGCGTATGACGCTCGCTACACGGTTCCGAAGCGGCGGCGATCCCACAGGAGCGAGATGAACGCGAGCACCGCAAAGATGCCTGGGATCCAGTAGCCGGGCAGATAGACCTGCGCCATTTCCCAGAGGCTTATCCACTGTATCGAGATGGAACCCGATACCGTAGCCACGTTATCGAGAAGCGCCTGATCCTGCGTCTGTACAGCGGTCTGCCAGCTCTCGGCGGATTTGATATTGGAATCGGCGCTCTTGAGTTGCGAAGCATACACGGCGTTCTCATTGGAAAGGCGCGCCTGGAGCGACGACAGGTCGTTCGAGACCGTCTGTATCTGTATGGAGGTCTGATCTGTCTGCGGCTGAGCGCGCCAATACGAGAGTGCCTGCAGGTCGGCGTCGATCTGTGTCTGGAGCGTTCTCACGGTACTCGTATGTGCGTTCACCAGCCTCTGGCGATCCGCTTTGTACGTCGCGAGCGTATCATCCGCCTGCTTTTGCTGTTCTTCAATGCTTTGCTTCTGCGGCAAAAGATTTTGCGATGAGACGTTGATCGAGAGGAATCGCGCGCCGACGAGGCTTTCGACCTCATTGCGGAATGCTTCGTACTTGCTCATCGGTACGACGAAGCTCACATACCCCGATCGAGGAGAACTGTTCTCCTGGTCGATGCGTCCGTCGTATCCGCGGACGGTGGTCTCGACGCGCCTCGTGAGAGCGGGCACATCGCGCGTCTGCATCGAAGCGCTGTAGTTGACCTTGAGGAATTCGCGCGTGTCGGTCGCCGGCACACCTTGCTGGTAGTAGTAGACATCCGGCGGCATCATTTTCGAGTTCGAGGAAATGGAGCTGACGGTGATGCCGCTCTCGTTGCGCATCGCCTGTGGCGACACGGATACTTCGTCGTACGATGTTCTCCCTCCGCTCACCTGTACCGACTGAGGCATCACGGGCGACGTTGCCGTAGTACGCATGACCCCTCCTCCCATGCCGGCGGGGACATAGTAACGAACATCGGGACCGGATATCGCTATGAACGTGCCGACGGCCAAAAGCGCGAGTACGATGGTGAGCCACGAGATGCGACGCGGACGAAAACTGCGCACTGCCGGAATCTCATCTGTCATGGATACAGAATAACACGATTTATTGTGCGTTCACGAGCTACAGTTCTCTCTTGAATGAAAGCAAGTTGCCTCGGCCGCTCACGTTGGTCATTGTCAGCGTGGTGTCGGTCAGAGAATTGATGCCGAAGTACATAGTGCCGCTCCTGGGGAAAACGATCTTGATGACGCTCATACCGGCAAAATTCGCCGTGGGCGCCGGGAAGTCCGCTTCGGTCGCAGGATCGACTGTCGTGTATGTGCCTGTTTCGGTAGCGGATTCGTCGCCTTTATACGCATCGGTGACCGTTCCGTCCGCGTTGAATGTGCGCGTGAAGTTCGCATCGTCGATGGATGTCCAGGCACCGACCATGTACTGATCATTTGGCGCGAGCGAGTCCGATGGGAATGGGGTACTCGTCGCATTCTGCGCGACGGGGCCGCTCTCTTCAGAAGCGGGCTGGCTCGTCGTCGAAAGAACATAGACCAAGCCTGCGAGGATGATAATGACCGTTAGAATGGTGACCGCTTTTGAATTCATAATGGAAGTATCTAGACTGGTATAGCGCCATGGTAGCGCCGTGAGACCCTATATCAAGCATCCAACGGGGATACGCGCCGGATGGGTGGCACAAACGCGCAAAATACGTACTATGGGGCGGGAAACGAGTAATCAGCGATGGGAGGACTGCGATGCACTCAAACGCCAAGCGTGAAGAAGAATCCCGCGTGGCCACCGAGGCCCCCGCGGAGCGACCCCTCGACACCTCGGTCCGAGCGGTACGGGTATACGAGCAAATATTAGGGCTCGTCGACCAGGTCCGGCGCGATACGATCCTCACCAGATTGGATTGTCCGCCACGGATGATCGACGATGCCATCCGGTACCGCGAAACTCGGCGCAAAGCTGAAGCGAAGTCTCAGCCGCCCACAGCCGAACCGTGGCAGTTGCCCGTCGTGGAGCCGCCTCGGATCGAACAGCCCGCTCCGAAGCCGGCAACGCCCGACTTCTCGCCACCACCGCCACAAGACAAACCGGTGCGTGCCGGGATGGAAGAGTCGCCGCTCCGGCGGCCGCGTGGTCGACCGAAGAAGTCGGGCATGGGACGCAGCAAACAGCAGACGGCGAGAGACAACGCGACCGCGCGCCGGATCCAGGCGGCATTAGTGCTCAATGCTGCTCCTGTACGACCGCGTGCGGTCCGGCCCGCAACGAGCGAGGAATGCGCACGAGCGAAGCCGGCTATGGACATCGCTTTCGAGAACATCTTCGTGTTCTGCAAGACCACGATGACCGAACTCACCTCGGCAGGCGAGGACGATCAGCGGGTGAATTCGTATCGGTATGCCCTGATCCTGACGCTCGATTATGCGGGCGTCCGCCCGGAGATCGTTGCCACCCGGCTCGGCATTTCGAACGAAGCTGCCATGATCGAATTCGAAGCGGCACGGGCCTCGTTGCGCGAGAGAAACTCCGCAACGCAGTTCTTCACGCAAGGACTCTGTGCAGCGCGAAACATCAACTTCAAAGCGTTCTTGGAGCACTATCGCTGAACAGACGAACAAGACGACGACGTGCCCGGCATCCCGCCGGGCATTTTTTATTTTTCCTCAAGATCTAAGCATACCGAATGTATGGCCGACGCCTGCTGGCTTACGGCACTTCCTCGCTCGGCGCTCGGTCGCAATATTATTTCCCTTCCAGATTTAAACAGACAGAATTGATGCAGTAGCGTTTACCGCTTTTGGTGGGGCCGTCGTCGAAGATGTGCCCCAGGTGCGAGCCGCAGCGAGCACACGTGATCTCGGTGCGCGACATACCCTGCGATGCATCAATATGCGTTTCGACGGCGTCGGGGAGCGCCTGATCAAACGAAGGCCAGCCGGTACCGGAATCGAATTTAGCATCTGAAGAAAAAAGAGGGTTGCCGCAAGCAACGCACGCATACGTTCCGTCCGCCTTTTCATGGACATATTCGCCGGTGAACGGCGCTTCAGTCCCCTTCTCGCGCAGCACTTTGTACTGTTCGGGCGTGAGCACCTTTTTGAACTCTTCCTCGTTCTCAGGCATTGATCTTTTTGTCACGTGCGAATAATACCAAACACATTATGAAGATACGCCGGAGGCAGCGCTGAGCAGCGACTTCACTTCCGTATCGCTTACTTGCTCGAAGTTCTCATACGCCTGACCGACCGCATAGAGGTCGGATCGTTTTTTTATACACAGTACTTCGTCGGCATACTCACTGAGCCGCTCGGCCGAGTCTCCGATGCATACCGGCGCGGCGATGACGATCTTCGCCTTGGGATACTTTTTCCGAGCGGCCTCACACGCCGCTCGTGCCGTAAGTCCCGTCGCCATGCCATCGTCTACGAGCAACACTGTACCGGGAACGTAGGCTGCGGAATACTTCCCGCTCCGGTACTCCTCACTACGGCGACGCATCTCCATCCTCGCCTTTCCGACGATCCCTTCGACGGCCGCTTGTGATGCGCCGGACGCGCGAAGTGACTCTTCGTCGAGCACGAATACATCATGCGGGGCAATGGCGCCGACCGCGAATTCGGGATTGAACGGCGTCCCGACTTTGCGCACAACGAGCGTATCGAGCGGAGCGTGCAAGGCGCGTGCGACCTCAAAACCCACGGGTACGCCGCCGCGTGGCAACGCCAGGATCAATGGTCTTTTAAAGTGCCTGTCTGTAAGGAGTTTTGCGAGCTCGATGCCCGCCTCGGCGCGGTCGGTGAACATACGATCATCATACGCTCGTCTTAGCGGCGCGACTTGATGCGGTCATTCTCCGTGAGAAATTGCTTGCGCAGACGTACCGATGCCGGAGTGATCTCGAGATATTCGTCTTCCGCCATGACTTCCAGACCGCGCTCGATCGTCAGCTCGAACGGAGGAACGAGGTTGAGCGCTTCGTCGGTGCCTTTGGAGCGCATGTTGGTGAGCTGTTTGCCCTTCGTCGGATTGACCATCAT
>JBAYUL010000036.1:0-7513 GCA_041675105.1 Minisyncoccota bacterium | reverse complement strand
TCGACATAATTACGGCGATCTATTTATTTGAATATTTCCCGAAGCTTTCCGATATAGAGAACATGGTCAAACAGATCAAGTCGGTAATGAAGCGGGGTTCGGTGTTCTACGGGCTGACTATCGACCAGGCCGCAGTCGCGAGCAAAAAAGATTACTACGGAATTCAAGGCGACTTGCCACGAGAAGAGGGGCAGGAGTTCGCCGATAGTCTGCCAGATGGAGAAGGAAATACGTTTTCGGTACACATGTACTACTGGACGATGGATTCTTTGCGGCGCGTTTTCGAGGATAACGGCTTACGGTTCAAGGAATTACCCGTCGCTGTCGCGCAGGAAGGAATAGAAAAATACGGTAATGAATATTGGAACCTATTCTTTGAAAGACCCATCTACAGGATCTTCAAAGTCACGCTCCAATAAGGCCCGAACGTCGCATCTGCCTCCTGCATGCGCAGGCAGGCCAACATGCGCAGGCAGGCCAAACACCTAGTCACTAGTGAGTTTGATAAGATAGCCATATGACCAAGAAAGGGATCGCCGGTGGCGTGGTACATACAATGCCGGAGGATCTGCGGAAGGCCCTCATAGCGACGCCCGCGGCGAGAGCAGTGTGGGACGATATTACGCCGCTCGCGCGCAACGAATGGATCTGCTGGGTCACCTCTGGCAAGAAAGCCGAAACGAGAGATATCCGAATTAAAAAAGGTCTTTTGAAGCTCAAGGGGGGAATGCGCCGCCCCTGCTGCTGGGCTGGCTGCGCGCATCGCTAGTTATCCACAGAAACGATAATAATATATTGACAAACGATAAATCGTTGAATAAGCTGAGAGTAATGAAACAAGGCTCAACATTATTTCTAAGAATAATTATCTATCTCATCGGGCTCGCTGTGCTCGGTATCTGCGTCATCCTTGCAGGAGTTTCGATCTCCGGAAATGCAGGAATGTATCTTCCCGTTCTACTCATTGCGGCTGTGGCAGCAATACCGTTTTTCTACGCGCTGTACCAGGGCTTACTGCTCCTAAGCTACATCGACAAGAAGACCGCGTTCTCAGAAATGTCGGTGAAGGCGATAAAAAATATTAAATATTGTGCGTTCACTATCAGCGTGCTCTATGCAGCAGGAATGCCGTACATAATTTACGTTGCCGATAAAGATGACGCCCCGGGCGCACCGTTCATCGGACTTGTCTTTATTTTTGCGACGCTCATCACCGGTGTCTTTGCGGCGGTCCTTGAGAAGCTGCTGCGAAACGCGTTAGACATCAAATCTGAGAACGACCTGACGGTGTAACTGTATGGCAATTGTCATCAACATAGACGTGATGCTCGCGAAGCGGAAAATGAGCGTCACCGAACTCACCGAGAAAGTCGGCATCACGATGGCCAATGTTTCGATCTTGAAAAACGGAAAGGCACGCGCTGTCCGGTTTTCGACCCTCGAGGCGATTTGCAAGGCCTTGGATTGTCAGCCCGGAGAGTTACTAGAATTTAGAAAATAAGATATGTTCCAGTATCTAAAGATGTTCGCAGTAGTTGTTATCGTCGTCGGCTCCTATTTGGGCATACGTTACATCGGATCGGTAATTCATTACGGATGCGCCGACCCCCGGGAAGATGGTCCTCCGCCCCTTTGTCTCTTAGGCGAACTCGGCTGGGTTGTCACAGGCGGTGACCTCGTCCCTCTTTGGACACGAAACGTATGACCAAGAACCCATATCTCAATGCGCTTTTTGCCGGGCTTTATATCGTCTTTGTCGTGCTCCTTATCAGCTATGGCCCCACCTTCGTCAGAGACGAGCCAGATACCATCTTCGCACCGATGGCAATGCTCTCGCTCCTCGTTTGCTCGGTCGCCTTTATGGCCTACACGTTCTTCTTCCGTCCGATGCAGATGTACGTGGACGGCCAAAAGCACGAGGCGATCGAACTTTTCACAAAGACACTCACTTCTTTTGCAGTCATCACTGCGGCCGTTGTCGTCATCGCTTTTACCATCTGAAGACCGCGGTAATTCCAACGTCGTACCCTGACGGGCAGGTCGAGCACCCGGCATGTTATGTAATAAGGGCCTTTCTGGTCACGAGCCGTGATGCTGCTGCTGCGGTTTGTCAGGATACACGTTGGCGCGCCATTTAAAGTGCTGTAGCATGAACGGCATGTCAACATGTAAGACTCAGATCCTGGTCTTGATAGTCGTGCTCGGCATTGGCGCTGTATACGTGTTGACGAAAAAAGAAAAAACTCCGATCGCTGAAGCGCCAGTAACGGGTCTCGGCTTGGAATGTCATGACTCCTCAAAATATTTTGTCGTGCAAAAGAGCCTCGCTGATTCAGTCGGTTCTAATATCTTGGTAAAATACAAGGCAAGCCTCGACCAAGAGCTCCCGTGCGCGTATACGGTCGAGAACGGCGATTTTGAAATAAGAAATGTTGTAGCGGAATATTTCCTGACGTTCACCGACAATTTCCTTGTCCTCGACAGCGGTACCGCGCCACCACCGCGCGGACTCGTCGTCTATGACCTCCGCTCGCGCGCGCGAGTCTTTACCGACACGTATGCAAGACCCGTCACAGTAACAGGGGATACCATCGAGTATCTTTCTAAAACGAACCAAAAACCAACCCTGCAGAACTGTCCAAATCTGGATGACTATACGACCAGTGGTCTGGGTGCTGTGATCATGTCGAAGGTCTCGGTGGATCTGAATTCACTCAATAAAACAAGGAGCGGAGAAATTGAGTGCATGGCAACTCAATAGTGCCTACGGGTATCTTTTACGTCATGGACGATAAAAAAGCTATTGAGGTGCTCACAAAGATGCTTGCGAAATATCCGCTGAACGATGAAGAGGCGGAGGCGGTTCGCGAAGCTATCGGTATATTGTCGTGGACGAAGCTCCTGGAAGGCATGAAAGAGAATATGAAGCGTGCACGTGACAAAAAGTCAGAAGGTAAATGAGCGCATTGCATGACCCTTTTTCCCGAACGCAACGACAAAACGCACAAGGCCGCGATGCGGACGTTCAGTGACCGCGTCGTCGAACTTGCGCTCTCGATACCTGCGGGGCGCGTGAGTACGTACGGCGCGATAGCCCGGGCTGCGGGCGGCGGGGGCATGGCGGCGCAGAGCATCACATCGATACTGAGCAAGGCATGGGATAAAGGTCAGCGCGACATCCCATTTCACCGCATAGTCTACAGCGATGGCCGTATCTGGATAAATGACGAGTATCGCAAAAAACGCATGGCCTTGTATAAGAAAGAGGGCATAGCGATAGACAAGAAGGGCCGCATCGTGAATTTTCGCGACAATCTCTATGAGTTTTGAGGCGGTCTTCCTCATCAAAGCCTCATGTTCGGCGTGGTATGGTCCTAAGCGGTATGTGCGGTATGTAACAGCTCCATCCTGGGTAAGTCCTCACATGAGTACCGATGAGCAAAGGAATACGATCCGACAAGGATGAATTGATCAGTGCACGAAAAGAGCTTGCATTCCAAATGAAGGAGAAGGGGAAGCGAGCAGCGGAGCTCGCTATAGCCGATATAGAACTCGCGTTTCAGAACCAGATCAAGGAACGGCGCGCAGCCGAGCTGATCATCGCCAACAAGGAGTTGGTCTTTCAGAATATCGAAAAAGAGAAGCGCGCCGCCGAATTAAGTATTGCCAATATCGAACTCGCCTATCAAAATGACGAGAAAGAAAAGCGCGCGGAAGAGTTGACCGTTGCCAACAAGGAGCTTGCGTACCAATATCAGGTGAAGGAAAAGCGTGCCGCGGAGCTGGTCATCGCCAACAAGGAGCTTGCCTTTCAAAATAAGGAGAAAGAGAAACGCGCCGCCGAGCTCAGTATCGCGAACATAGAACTTGCATACCAGAACGATGAGAAGGAAAAGCGTGCCGCCGAGCTTTTTATCGCGAACAAGGAGCTCGTTTTCCAGACCGGAGAAAAAGAGAAGCGCGCAGCCGAACTGGCCGTCGCGGACATAGAGCAGCGGCGCAACGACAGCTTCATGAGTATGGCGAGCCACGAGCTGAAAACACCGGTCACGACGATCAAGACGCTCGTGCAGATCCTTCAGCATCAATACGGAAGAAGCGAAGATAGCGCGCTCGTTGAATATCTGTACACGATCGGCCAGCAGATAGACCAGCTGACGAAGCTCGTCGTGGACCTTCTCGATGTGTCCAAGATAAAAGCCGAGAAATTCATGATCGAAGACAAGACGTTCGATTTTGACGCGCTTGCGAGAGAAACGGTCAAAAGCTGCCAACTCCTTTCACCTCAGCACGCCATATCGATCGCGGGGAATACAAAAGCGCAGGTACGCGGCGACCGCGACTCCATAAGTAGGGTGTTCATTAATCTTATTACCAATGCAATCAAATATTCCCCGAAAGCGGACACCATCAATATCGTTCTTTCACACAGAAAGAAGACACTCCGCGTCGGCATTCAGGATCTCGGTATCGGTATCGCGAAGAGCGATCAAGAGAAGATCTTCGAGCGGTTCTATCAGGTGGGCAATGACAGCGGACAGAGTTTCGCAGGGCTCGGAATCGGACTCTACATAACGGCGGCCATAGTGGCGCAGCACAGCGGGCGGATCTGGGTGGAAAGCACTGGGAGGCGCGGCTCGATCTTCTTTTTCGAACTCCCGATACACGCTGTCCAAGTAAAAGATGTCTATGCCGTCTCCTGATGCCCGCAAGGATAAGGTGCTGGTCATCGATGATAACGCGGGGATACTCTTCGGTCTTAAGCAAGCGCTCACCCTCAAAGGGTACGATGTACACGTGTCGGAAGCATTCGATGGCGTTGCTTCAGTGGCAAAGATAGCGCCCGATCTCATCTACCTCGACATTTCGTTGGTGGGGCAGGACGGCCGTGAAGTCGCACAAGAACTCAAAGGTGACAAGAGAACAAAACGGATACCCATTGTTATACTTACGGCGTACCCTAATTCCGATCAACTTGCCAAAGAAGCGGGCGCGGACGACTTCCTTCCGAAACCGTTCGAGCTCTCGCAATTGTGGGCAATGACGGCAAAATACGTACATGAGCTGAGGCTCGTATCCGATACATGAGTTCAATAATGGTAAAACCAAGTGCGTGGCTTCCGGTGCTCCTATCGCTTGGCATTTGGGCGATGCTGTTCTACCGCCTGGCGGTGTTCGGCATCGTTCGCGGGGGCGACGAAGGTGTGGCTGCGCACTTATTCCAGATATGGATCCCTATAGAAGCGCTCATGCTAGCGTTTTTCGCGATCAAGTGGTTGCCTCGCGCTCCAAAGCCAGCGCTCACGGTACTCGCGATACAAGTGGCGGTCGCGCTCGTGCCGGTAGTCGTGGTTTTCTCACTACAGCTGTAGGGCGCGGTACTTTTTCCGGCAAAGGATGAAGTTCTGAAAATGAATTCATCCATCTCTCAGCATGCGTTGTGCATACTGAGCTTCTTATCAGTAACTATCAGCAATAATTTATCAGCCATTTTTTAAGTTTTGGGAAAGGATCGATACAAGGTGTCTTTCGAAAGGGCCGCACTACGCGGCCCTTTTGTTACGCGACCCCATCCTTGCAGTCGCATGAGAGGACAGCTTGCTATACTGCGTGAATGGACGACGAAAGAATTGAAGGAATTGAGCACGAGCTCGCTAAGATACAAGAAAGAAATGTCCGAGTGGAGGCCGAAAAGGCATGGGAGACGAGCGCGCTCCGTATAGGCACGATCATGATCATCACGTACGTCGTCGCGTGCATTGCGCTCTATGCGATAGGGAACGACCATCCGCTCCGCAACGCGCTTATTCCTACGCTCGGATTTTTCTTGTCGACGCAATCCATCCCGTTCCTCAAGAGAATGTGGATACATTCTTACATTTCAAGACGGTCGGAGTAGGCTCCGGCCCTGCCTTGCTCGGAGCTTCCCGGTGCGGCATAGTGGCGAGCGGTCAACAATGCGAGGCATCATCATGACCCTGCGTTCTTTTCGGAATGGCGCTTTTGCGCTTCTATTCACGCTCGTGTTTGGTTGCGCACTTCTTATAATGAAGCTGGGAAACGCATTCTGGACACTTCGCTTTATATGTGGGCAAATACAAAATGTTTTGCTATAGTGAAAAAAGGCAAGGCGGAGGCCTCGCTGCATCAGAGGGAGATATCGTCGCATGGCAATACCAGCATTCCTGTTGGGGGCCGCAGCTGTCGTGGTAACGGCACGCACGGTCCAGACGTTCATGGTCTCATCGAAGACTATCGAACAACGGAGGGCCTACCTGACCTTCTGCGCACAAACGCTTACCGCACGCGGTTCGCACAAATTGAACGCGGCCGAGATCGAAGAGGCGAAGAACATCACCGCCGATATCCGGCGGCTCAGGCGCTCGGCAGCAGCCGGCTGGACGTCCGAAGCGGACAAGGCGGCCTTCGAACGCGTGGTGTGCTACGTGCCCGCCGCTCGCGCCAAGTGCATCGTCGACCAGGGCATTCTCGCGGTCGACGCGGGCATCGCATCGGTCATCAGCGCGCTGGAGAGCATCCGGCCCAACAAGTCGAGGAGCTAGCGGCATGCCGATACCAGGCGAATACATCATCTTCGGCACGATCGGCATCGGACTCGTGGCACTGATCGTGGCCACGCAGAGAAGCCGGCGCCAAGGCACCGTGCGAAGTGGCGGGGAAATTGTGGCGAGCGCCGCACTTTCGTCCGCGCTGAGCGGCAACGTCCCCGCCGCATCGATCGCGGTCGTCGCAGCTGCCAAGGCACAGGATAACGACAGTCGTTGAGTACGGCGGTCGTGAGATCTAACCCCGGCGGGAAACCGCCGGGATCATTTTTTGATACTTGATTAAATAAGGATTCGTGGTAAAATACCCGTCGGAAAACCCACGGCATTGCATAGGGGGATACAGATGACTATCGCGACCGACATGAGCTATCTCGCGGAGCACGAAGGGGCTCCGTGCGCGGGAGTCCATCTGATCATCGACCTGAAAGAGGTCGAGCCCGGCATCTTGCGTGACAAGCAGCTCATCGAGCGCGTGTTTCGCGAGTGCGTGCGGGTGTCTGGCGCAACGCTGCTGCACATGCATGTGCATGTGTTCGAACAGGGCGGCGGGATCTCCGGCGTGGCCGTTCTTGCGGAGAGCCATATCTCGGTCCACACGTGGCCCGAGATCGAATTCGCTGCATTCGACGTGTTCATGTGCGGGAAAGCAAACCCGTACGCCTGCGTCGATGTGCTCCAGTCAATGCTAAGACCCGGGAGAAAAACGGTGACCGTGCATGCGCGCGGCGCCGACCTCTGATGTTGATCAGAGATGACCAAAAATGATAAGGCCGCGGGCGTAAAGCTCGCGGCCATTCTATTTGTCTTGTCACGCATCGCGTGACGTCAGTCGATATCGATGCCGGCCCCATCACCGCCGTCGCCGGTATCGGCGATCGTGGATTCAGAGCTTACGACCACGCCACCGGGACGCACTGTGGCTTCATCGGAGTCGTCGCTGAGAG
>JBAYUL010000035.1:0-7750 GCA_041675105.1 Minisyncoccota bacterium | reverse complement strand
TTGCCGCCGCCGAATGGCACGTCCACAAGCGCGTTCTTCATGGTCATCCAGAACGAGAGCGCGCGGACCTCGTCCATATCGACATCCGGATGGTACCGCATACCACCTTTATAGGGCCCGCGGATATTGTTGTGCTGCACGCGGAATCCCTCGAACAGCCGCACGCTGCCGTCATCCATTTCGATCGGAAGCGATACCTGCACGATGCGGTCCGGTTGTGAGAGACGCGCATAGAGGATCGGCGAGAGCGAGGCCGCTGCCGCAGCCTTTTTGAGCTGCCCTTGGGCGCTGTCCCACGGATTCACCTTCATGGCCATACTGCCTACGATATCATTAAATAGTTCGTTTCTAATGAACGTGACTGTGGCGGGTGATCGATGTGATCTTCCCGTCATCAAGCCGTACGATCGCCTGCGCTTCATTCGCGAATGGCTCTTCGTGCGTGACCATGATGATCGTCTGTCCATGTTTGTGGAGCTCGCGGAAGATATCGAGCACGGCGCGTGATGATTCGTTGTCGAGGTTCGCCGTCGGTTCGTCCGCGAAGATGATGGACGGATCGTGCGCGACCGCACGGGCGATCGATACGCGCTGCTGCTCGCCGCCCGACAGACGGCTCGGGAGGCTGTGCAAACGATGCGAGAGCCCGACGCGCGAGAGCGAGCCCGTTGACTCGGCATAGGCGGTCTTCCGGTCTTTCCCCTGCATGAGGAGTGGGAGCGCCACGTTCTCAAGAGCGGTCAGTTCGGGTAAAAGGGCGTAGTCCTGGAACACATAGCCGAATTTGGTCAGCCTGAACTGCATTTTCTCGTCTGCCGTCATCGTATGCGTGTCATGGCCGTCGATGACGATCTCGCCGCTCGTGGGCTCGTCGAGGAGGCTGATCTGATAGAGCAGCGTACTTTTGCCGGCACCAGAGCGTCCCATGATGGCGATGAACTCACCGTCCTCCACCTTGAAATCGATACCCTTCAGTACCGATGTCACCACATCTCCATTCTTGAACGTCCGAACTAAATTCTTTGTTTCGATCATGATCAATTGCGGCCGAGTATCGAGTCGAGGGTATTCTTGCGCACGATCATCCACGCGGGGATGAATCCCGCGATGACGGTCGTCGTGACGAGGAGCGCCACGCGGAACATGGTCTCACCAAGCGGGGCGACGAGAATGCCGTCGCTGAACGGAAAGTCGATCGGATGCGCGGCAAAAAGCGGCACGAGCGCCGCATAGACCAGTATGAGCCCGATGCTCGAACCGAGGAGGGCATAGAACATCGACTGGAAAACGTAGGAGATCTCTATCGCGTGGCCGCTGATGCCGATCCCCTTCAAAATGCCGATGAATTTGCGGCGTGTGATCGCGTTGATGAATATGACAATGAATATCGTGATGGAAGCGACCACGAGCCCGATGGAGCTGAATCCATTGCCGAGCATATTGAAGGTGACGATCATGTCCTTGAGGAATTTTGGTTGGCCGTCCTCGAAGGTCTGCACCTTCGCGCCAGCTGCGACCCCGTGCAGCTTCAATTCATCGCGGACGACCGCAGGATCGACACCCTTTTTGACCTTGATCGCGATCTCGTCGACGTTGCCGTCGGTGCGGCCGATCATGCTCCTCAATTGGGAATCATCCATAAAGACGCGCATCGCGATCTCGTCGACTTTGCTTTTTAGGATGCCTTTCACGGTCACTTCGCGGGTCACGCCGTCGACTTTGAGGCGTATCTTGCTTCCGATACCGACATTCTCGAGCGTAGTGAATCCCGGTGTCTCCACGGGGAAATATTGTTTGAGCAAGTAATTACCGAGAACGACCTTGTCATAATCGCCTGCCACCAGATACTCGCCTTCGATGAGATCGCCTCCGATACCGGTCACCGCATCCTCGGCGGCGGGGTCGATACCGACGACCTGCGCCGCCGCGATATTCGGCTTATCCGCCTCGCGCCTTGTCTTGTAGTTGGCCTCAAGAGTGCCGGCCTCGCGATAGCGCGCTGTCACGGCCTCCACTTCCGGAAGCGTGTGGATGAGTGCAAGCAGATTAGTGCTGTTGTCGATGTACGTCTTATCGTCGAGCGTCGAGACGATGACATCAGCCGTGTATTTCGTGCGCACCGCGTCGACCGCTCCCTGAAGGAGCCCGACGAGAATGCCGCTCACGACAACAAGATTGAGGAAGGTGAGCACCATTACAAAAATGATGAGCCCCGTGGTCCACAGGCTTGAACGGCGAAGCTGCCGGACCGCGAGAAAGAATCCGATCCGGATATTAAGCGTCTGGAACATGCCCGGTTAGTAGAATATGCCTTTGCGGCAGACGCCTTTCGGCTGCCGCGGCGCTGTCAGCGAACTCCCGACCGAGTCGTTTTGGATGATGAAGGAGAATGTTTTCATGGTTGGTTTAAGCCAAAGGCATATTTCACTACCGGACATGGTCTATTTTCCGGGCGTCATCACTACCAGGTCGCCGTCCACGAGTCCCGTGACTATCTCGATATTGCCCAAGGACGACACACTCCCGGTAGTAACTGCACGCTCCGTGCTCGTCTCCCCTGTTTTGACAGTCACGTATTTCTTGCCATCACGCGTGACGACGAGCTTCTGCGGGATGCTGATGACACCGGAACGTTGCGCGGTCGTGATCACGATGTTCGCCGTCATGCCCGAACGGATGCGCGCGTCCGCACCACTGAATTGCAGGAGAACACGATAGGTGGGGACCCCGTCCCGCACCGTTCCCGCGGGGTCGATGGATACGACGGTGGCGGCAAAGGGCACCTCCTCGCCGTATGCATCGAGCGTCACGACGGCGGCGTTACCCGTTTTTACCAGTGCGATACTCACTTCCGGCACATAGCTCTCGATCTGATACGTGCTCGCACTGTTCATGGAGATCTCCGGCACGTTCGGCGAAACGATCATTCCGACCTTGGCATCCATCCGGGTGATGACCCCCGTGAACGGAGCGGTCACAACGGTCTTTGCGAGATTCGCCTGCGCATTCTCGACATCGGCCCGCGCCGAGGCGATCTGGGCGTTCTGTGCATCGATGTCGGCCTGCGTCGCGCCCGCCATTTTGAGCGAAAGATTCTTTTCGTCCCGCTGCAGCGTCGCCGAAGCGTTCATCATGGCGGTCATCGCCGAGGTGACCGAGGTGACCGTACTATTGATATTCGTACGAACGCTCGTGATCGTGGCCGTCCATGCGTCGATCGTCGATTGGCTCGCCCGCTCGTTCGCGATCGCGGTGCTCAATACCGTGTTGGCGTCCGAGAGGAAGGAGGCGACGGTCGTAAGATTCGCTTGCGCTTCGCTTGCCGCTCGTATGAGATCGTCGGACGCCCTCAAGCCGGCAACGCTTTTCTGCCATGCGGTGAGCATCGATTCAATGTCGAGACGCTTGAACTCGAACGACGTTTGCAATTGGTAATTTGAAGTGGAAAAAGACAGATGCGGATTCTGAGTGCGAGCACCGTTCACGAACTGGTCGACGGAATTGTGAATGGCGTTGTCCGATTGCGTGTAAGCGTTCTGTATGGCGTTCAAGAGCGCCTGCTGATTCTGCGCGAGCGCCGTCTTGTCGCTGTTGACCTGCTCTTGCGCCACTGCGACCTCCTCTTGCCGCGTACCCTCTTTGAGGGCCGCAAGCTTGGCTTCTTGGTTTTGCAGAAGCGCCTGTTTCTGCTGTATCGCCGCTCTCAGATCGCCGTTCTCGATGGCCGCAAGCGGTCTACCTGCCGCCACCGTATCTCCCACCTTCCCATACACCGCCGATATGCGGCCGCTCGCCGCGAAACCGAGGTCGACCGTCTGCGCGGCCTTCACTGTTCCCGATACCGATACCTGCTGGATGAAATCTGCCGGATGGACCACGAGCGTTTCATCCACCGTCTTGCGGCTCCCCTGTACGAAGAAATACCCGCCCGCAAGAACAACGAGCGCGGCGATAGTAATGCCTGCTTTCGACTTAAGAAAAGCAATCGCTGTGTTCATGAGATATTTACTGTACCACGGACGACTCTCCCGCGCCGTTGCGCTTTGAGAGATCTGTATACATAGAAAGAAGCACGATGAGCAGACTTACCGTGAGTGGACCGAGGAAGATCCCCACCGGCCCGAAAAAGGCGATGCCGCCCAGGAGCGACAACAGGACCAAGAGTGGATGCAGCTGCGTGCCGGCGCTCATGAGCAATGGTCCAAGTATGTTGTCGACGGAGCCTACCGCGACAGAACCCCATATCGCCAGTCCGATGGCAGCGCCCATGTGCCCTGTCGCAAGGAGAAACAGAACGCCGGGTGCAACCACAAGCGCTGTGCCTATGGGCGGAACCGTGGACGCGATCACGGCGATAAGACCCCACAACACCGGGTTCGGCACACCAAAGAGAGCGAACCCGACGCCGGTCAATACTCCTTGAATGAGCGCGATCGCAAGCCGACCCTTCACGACGGAATTCACCGCCAATCCAAGCCGATCGGAGATCGCGTTGTCATCGCGGTCATTGAGCGGGCTGAGCTCGATCAGGCGCGCCTGCAATCCTGCGCCGTCGCGCAACAGGTAATAAAGTGCGACAAAAAATATAAAGAAGTCGAGAAAAATCGCTGCAAGGGATGAAAATGCCGCACCCACATGTCCTATAAGCCACGTAAGGGCTTCCTGCGAATAGCTGTCGAGACTGGCGGAAAATTCTACGATCTTTTCTGCCGAGCCCGGTACGTACCGTTCCGCGATGGGTGCAACATATTCGAACGAGCGAGTCATGGATGCCCCGTTGTCCTCCGAAAGCGAGCCGTAGAGCTGCTGAGCTTCCTTGAGCAACTGCGATCCGAGCACCAGTGTCGGGATGAGCAATAGAACGATGCCGACCCCCACTGTGGCAAGCGCGGCGAGACTATTACGACCTTTGAAATAGAGGGCGAATCGCCGGTAGAGTGGGTGGAGTACGACCGAAAAGACAATGGAAAGCGAAAGTGGCGCAAAGAATGGCTGGAGTATAAAAAAACTCAGCACAAGAGCGCCGAAGAGTACGGCGATCAGAAAGTGTGGCTGTATGCGGTCACGCATAGATACATAGTATCAAACCGGGCGGCCTACGCTGCGGACTTGATGGAATTGAGGATCGACTTTACCCGCTCCAAACTTTCGGACTCGAGCACCGATATCACCGTCACATTGCCGGCGATGCGTTCGAGAACGATGCGTCTCTCCTCTAGTTCGTCCTTGTCCGCCATGTCCGACTTGGTCAGAAAGACATGCTCGTTCTTCTTGATGAGTTCGGGATCATAACTCTCGAGCTCGGCGCGGATCACACGGTAATCACGCGCCACGTCATCCGACTCGGCCGACACGAGGTGGAAGAGCGTTTTCGTGCGCTGGATGTGTTTGAGGAATTTGACGCCCAATCCCTTGCCTTCCGACGCTCCCTCGATAAGACCCGGAATATCCGCAATGATGAGCTCGTAGTAGGCGCCGAGGTTCGGCTCCAGCGTGGTGAAGGCGTAATTCGCCACTTTGCTTTTCGAACGCGTCAGCTCATTGAGCAGGCTCGATTTGCCCGCGTTCGGAAGCCCCACCAGACCGACATCCGCGATAAGGCTCAGCTCGAGACGGTACGATTGCACATCGCCGACAAGCCCTTCCTGGAATTCCGTCGGGGACGTGTTGATCGATGAGCGATATTTGAAATTGCCCTTGCCTCCCATGCCTCCGCCCGCGAGCAATACGCGCTCGCCGACGATATTCACCTCTTGCACATAGCCGGTGCTCAGATTCGTGATGCGCGTACCGGTCGGGACCTTGAGGACAAGGTCTTCTCCCGCGCGGCCGTCGAGGAACTGCCCGCGACCGTTGCGGCCATTTTCCGCGTGCACCTCACGACGGCTCGCATAGGTCTTGAGCGCACTGATATCCGGGATACCTTCTGCATAGACATTGCCGCCACGGCCGCCGTCTCCGCCCGTCGGACCTTGCATGAGCTTCACCTTTTGGAACGCGACAGCACCACGGCCGCCGTCGCCGCCCTTTACTTCGAGCTTGATGTCATCGATAAGCATGGGGGCATGCTAGCACATAAGCCGTGAAAAACGCCTCTGCAACGATCCTCTCGCTTGCGGATGAGGTGTTTATCTGCCCCTATTAGGGCCACATCTGCTGCATGACCCGGTCCTTCACGATGATCCAATGATAGAAAGCCGCCAGTGCGTGAAAACCGACGATCACAAGCAGCAGCGTCCCCATTGCTTCATGCGAATTCCCCAGAAATGACGCGAAAGCAGGCTGTGCCGAGACGAGTGGCGGGAGCTGGATGATCCCGAAAATGGTCGCGTGCCATCCGCGCGCCGAGATCCACAGCCAGCCCGTGAGCGGGACGATAAAAATGAGCGCGTACAGGGTGAGATGGGTCCATTTTGATGCCTTCACTTGCCACCCCGGCATCCCTTCGGGATGCGCTGGGATCGTCGCATAGAAACGCCACACGATGCGAGCAAGCATAAGGGCGATGACCAGGACGCCAAAGGACATGTGGTAGCTGATGAGGAAATTCGGACCGCGCGTGCCTTCCGGTATCAGCCACACTGAAATATATTCAGTGAATATAACGAGCGCGATGACCCAGTGGAAGGCTTTTGTGTATCTGTCGTACTCGCTCGGTAGAGAAGACATAGCTGCGGTCAGAGGAACCGTATCTGGAAATTATACATCCCCATCGAGCAAAGCCCCTGCATTGTCCCCTGCGCCTGTTCGGCTGATATCGGGATCTCTTCGGTACCCGACGACGGAAGGAATTTCTGATACGACAGTTTCGGGATAACGAGGCTTGCCGAGCAGTCGAACGTGCCATTCGTTTTCATGCGCAGGATGGTGGGTACGCCTTTTGTGGCCTCGACGACACGCGGCGAATAGCCGCCTTTAGCGGAAATGGTGATGATCTGCGTACCGCTCTCAATCGATACGGCCGCCACGTTGTTCTCTATAGAATTCGAACGTGACGCTCCCCAATAGAAGATGCCTCCAAGAATGAGAGCGCTTACGAGTATGGCGATGGCAACACCTGCCTTATTGTTCATATATTGAAGAGTGGATTAATAATACCGGCGGTGGCAAGCGCGTTGCCCAGATTGAAGAGCGCAAGCGCTATCACGATAATGCCTGCTGTCTTGAAGAATATACCTTTCCACGGCTTATGCGCGATGTTGAGCGTGCCAAACGAGAGGAATGCGAGAACAGGGAACGTGCCCAGTGCAAAGACGAACATCGTGAGTGCTCCTTGCATGAACGAGCCCGTGGTCAGCGAGTAGAGCTGCATCGATTGCGTGAATCCGCATGGCAGGAAGAACGTGCCCACGCCGACCAAGAGCGGTGCCAGGTAGTGATCATGCTTGCTTCCGCGCACCACATGACGCGACGCCCAGGCAGGCATCGTTATTTGCATTCGTTTGGTGAAGTGGAATACATCAAGCAGGTTCACGCCGAGTATGAACATGACGAGCGCGACGACGACCCCGAGAACGATGTTCGCCGTGAGTCCCAAATGGAACGAGCTGCCGATGAGTCCGATGACGCCACCAAGAATGAAGAACCCGCCAAGCCGTCCTACATGGAAGAGCGCCTGTGTGCGCCACGTGCCGCCCTCTTTTGCCGATGCTGCAGAGAGCGAGAGCACGAGCCCGCCGACGATGGCGAGACACGAAGAGACCGATGCGATAAGGCCGATGACGAATGCCGTCCCGTAGCTGACGCTTGA
>JBAYUL010000034.1:0-7860 GCA_041675105.1 Minisyncoccota bacterium | reverse complement strand
CAATTCTTCGGCCTCTTGAACGTCTTTTCAGGCGGTGGATTTTCGAACCTTTCGATCGTCATGCTTGGCGTCGGTCCGTACATCACGGCATCCATCGTCATGCAGCTCATGACCGTTCTTATTCCGAAGCTCAAGGAGATGTACCAAGAAGAGGGTGACGCGGGTCGCATGCGTTTTGCACAGTATTCACGCTACCTCTCGGTGCCGATGGCATTCATACAAGGGTTTGGTTTTCTTTTGCTCCTTCAACAGAACGGTGTCGTGCCGCAGCTCACAACACTTGGCCTCATCACGAACGTCACGGTCATCGCCGCAGGCTCGATGCTCCTTATGTGGGTCGGTGAGCTCATCTCGGAATTCGGTGTAGGCAACGGCATCTCGCTCATCATCTTCGCAGGCATCGTAGCGGCCGTACCGAGTCAGATATCGCAGACCATTTTCGCTTTCGACGCTTCGCAACTGCCGGCCTATGTCGGCTTTGTCGCTGCAGCGATCGTTATCATGGCAGGCGTGGTCTTTATCACGGAAGCGGAGCGTCCGATCCCCGTGACCTATGCGCGACGGGTACGCGGCAACAAAGTGATGGGCGGTATCTCTACGTACCTTCCGCTGCGTGTGAATCAGGCGGGTGTGATGCCGATCATCTTCGCCTTGTCGTTCTTGCTCTTTCCGCAGATGATCGCGACCTTCCTCTCGAAACTTTCGATCGGATGGATCGCATCGGGCGCGGGTGTCGTTGAACGCGCACTTGCAAATCAGTGGATCTACGGCGGACTCTACTTCGCGCTCGTCGTTGTCTTCACATACTTCTACACGGCGATCACCTTCGAACCGCACCAGATCGCCAAGAACCTTCAGAAGAACGGTGCTTTCATTCCGGGTGTTCGACCGGGAGGCACGACGTCGGAATATCTCGGCAACATCATCACACGCATTACACTCGTCGGCGCACTCTTCCTCGGTCTCCTCGCTATTCTCCCGCTCATCCTCAAAGGCCTGACGGGCATCACCGCGATATCTATCGGCGGTACCGCACTCCTCATCGTCGTCTCTGTGGTTCTCGACCTTGTGAAGAAAGTAGACGCCCAAACCTCCATTCGCGAGTACTAATGAAAAAAGCCCTCCCAGGGGCTTTTTTCATTCGTAAGTCGTGGTACATTGCTCGCAATGTCTAAGAAGAAACAGGTCGTTGTCTTGGCTGGTCCATCCGGTTCCGGCAAGAACGCCATCATCAGTCAGATACTCAAACGCTATCCGAATTGTGTGCGTCTTGTCACGGCGACGACGCGTGCGATGCGCCCTGGCGAAGTCGATGGTATCGACTACCATTTCTTTACTCCGGAGCGTTTCGACGAAGAGCTTGGAAAAGGGAACATCCCCGAGCACCGCTTCGTACCGTCGCTCGGCACGTACTACGGCACGTACATTCCAGATCTCGACCGACGCCTTGCCGAGGGACACATCGTGTTCGCCCAAGTGGATATCGAAGGCGCGAAGCTCCTCAAAGAGCGATATGGTGCGACCAGCATTTTTATAATGCCAGAGTCTCTCGATCAATTCCGCGGTCGTCTTCGTGCCCGCAATCCGGAATGGACGTCCAAGGAATTCGATGAGCGTATGAAAATAACCGAGCATGAGCTGCATGTGCATGCCCCGCAATACGACTACCGCGTGATCAATGCCGACGGATCACTCCTTGAGACCGTCGATCAGGTGATAGAGATAATGCGCAAAGAGGGCTACACTCTATGAGTATGTGTATAAAAGCCATCTGCATCGTTGCGGAGCCTTCGCTAAAGCTACGGCGAACACGTCTGCTTTTCCGCTGTGCCCTACGAAGCCTTGGCGAAGAAGGGCGCCTCGCATCTGGACTTTTCTCCGCACACTCATAATATCTAGCTATATGGAACCCATCACAGTCGCATTCTTCGGCATATCGGGCTCCGGCAAGGGTACGCAGTGTGATCTGTTGGAGAACTATCTTAAGGAGAAAGATCCGAAACGCGGGATCGTTCGACCCGAAATGGGGAGCCTTTTGCGTGCGTTCATGCAGACTGGCACGTCACTTGCCGCGCATGTCGGCGACATATTGAAGAACGGCGGACTCGTTCCTTCGTTCGTTCCCATACATTTGCTCACATCAATGATGAACGGATCATTCGACGGGTCGCAGCATGTGATCCTCGACGGTACGTGCCGGCGTCCCGACCAGTCGCGCGCCGCGGACGACATGATGCGTCTCTGGGGACGGACGAATGTCCATGTGATCGTTCTCACGCTCACGCCTGAGAGCGCGAAAGCGCGCCTTACCGCACGTGGCCGATTCGACGACGCGAAAGACGAGGTCATCGCCAGCCGCTTCGCCTGGTACAAGGAGCACGTCGTCCCCTCGATCGATGAATTAAAAAAACTCGGCTGGGCGGTGCATGAGATCGACGGCGAGCCTGATGTCCCGACGATACACGCAAGCATTCTTTCGGCGCTGCGCCTTTCCTGACATGATAGCGAAGACAAAAGAGGAGATAGAGATCCTACGTGAAGGCGGACGGCGCCTCGCGCGGCACGTACGGATACTTTCTGAAATGGTGAAACCCGGTATTACCGGAGTTGAGCTCGAGAAGAAAGCGAAAGAAATGGTGGAGTCCGAAGGCGACACCATGGCGTTCTTCGGCTACGGCAAACCGCCGTACCCGTCGGGCTTGTGTCTCTCGGTCAATGACGTCATCGTGCACTCGCCTGCGAGCGAGAACAATGCCGTGATACAAAATGGCGATGTCGTCTGTCTGGATTTTGGTATCTGGCACAAGGGCCTCGTAACGGACCACGCGGTAACGGTTATTGCCGGCACTCCGCAGAGTAAAGAGGACGAACGGCTTGTACGAGGTACTTTCGAGGCGCTTCGTCTCGGTATTGCACAGGCGAAGCTCGGCAATACGACGGGTGATATAGGCTATGCCGTCGAGCGCTATGCAAAAAAAGAGGGTTTCGGGTATCCCAAGAACCTCTCAGGTCATGGCGTTGGTAAGAAGGTGCACGAAGAGCCGCATGTGCCCAATTTTGGTGCTCCTGGAAGCGGTGAGAAGCTCGTCGAGGGGCTCGTTATCGCCATAGAGCCGATGTTCACGCTCGGCACTGGCAATTTGTATGTCGACAAGGATGGCCACTCATATCGAACCCGCGACGGCTCCCGATCTGCGCATGCAGAGCACACGATCATTGTCACCAAAAACGGCCCTCAGATCATCACCAAGGAGTAGTATGTCGCCACAGTCGTCGTCGCTCACGCTGATGCTGGTCGGGTCTGCGGCCTTCTTCGCCGTGGTAATGACCCAGGTGTTCGTCTTCCATTCTGTCCCGTCATTTGATGACTGGGAACAGATCATTCTTGTCCCGCTTCTCGCCATGGCGCTGCAATACATGTTGGGCAACCGCTTCGAAGACTACATACGGGGCATCATATCCAGAAAGTCACGCGCCGTTCTAGTGCTCTTTGTTTTGAATTGGCTCCTGTTCTTTATTCCTATCTGCGTCATTACTGTTTTGGTGGCGTAGTACACTGTTTCTATGAAAACGGATGTTTTGGTCGTTGGGACGTATCCGCGTGAACACGCGCTCGCGTGGAAGCTCTCGCAGTCGCCGAAGGTCGGCAAAGTGCACATCGCTCCGGGTAACGGCGGGACGGATAATGTCGCTGAAAATGTTCCTATTAACGTCATGGAGTTCGAGAAACTTGCGGATTTTGCAAAAGAGAAGAATATCGGCCTTACCGTCGTTGGGCCCGAGAATCCGCTTGCTGGTGGCATCGCCGACGTTTTCCAAAAGCGCGGGCTACGTATCTTTGGTCCCACGAAAGCGGCGGCGCAGATAGAAAGTTCCAAGGCGTTTTCTAAACAGTTGATGAAAGAAGCGGGTATTCCCACTGCGGAATTTGAGATATTCACCGAGCACGACAAAGCCCTCGCTTACGTGCACGAAAAAGGTGTCCCTATCGTTGTGAAAGTCGACGGACTTGTTTTTGGCAAAGGCGCGTATGTATGCATGACGATGGAAGAGGCAGAAGCAGCATTGAAAGAAATTTTGGTCGACAATGTACACAAGACCAATCCGAAAGTCGTCGTCGAAGAATATTTGGACGGACAAGAAATCTCCATTCACGCAATAACAGACGGTACGTCATCAGTGGTATTTCCCACGTCGCAGGACCACAAAACCATCGGGGAGAACGATGTGGGTAAGATGACCGGAGGTATGGGAGCAATAGCCCCCGTGAAGTGGGTTTCGTCGGAAGCTCTCGTCGATATCGAAACGCGCATCGTGCGGCCGACGCTCAAAGCCCTTGCCCAAAAGGATGCCTTGCTCGTAGGCATGCTCTATCCTGGACTCAAAATGACCTCAAAGGGACCAAAGGTACTCGAATTCAATGCACGTTTTGGGTGTCCGGAGGCAGAAGTCTATATGCGACTTCTGAAATCAGATGCATTCGACCTCTTCAGCGCGTGCGTAGATGGAACCCTCGCCAACTTTAAAGTCGAATGGAATTCAGGTTATGCGGTGAGTGTGATTATCGCCTCTGAAGGATATCCGGATGAGTATAAAAAAGGTATTGAGATATCCGGTATTGATGAAGCGGAGAAAGTCGAAGGTGTCGTTGTTTTCCATGCGGGCACGAAACAAATCGAGGGCAAGTTGGTAACCGACGGGGGGCGTGTCCTTAGTGTCTCGGCAATTGGGGATACGCTCAAGGGGGCGCTTGCCCGTGCATACGAAGCGGCAGACAGGATCCAATTCGAGGGGAAATACTACCGCCGCGACATCGGCGCAAAATCTCTTAAATAGGGAATGATATACTTCCCTTATGCCTCCGCGTACGACGGCTGTGGAGTGGCCGCGCGCCGCTCATACCGATAAATTCAGGTCTCCCGAGGAAGAACTCGCCTATTTGCGCGACCGCGTCGCGCAACAGGAAAAAGAGCTTGAATCCTCGTCCAGTAAATTTGAAACGGAACGACTCGCCAAACGTGAGCTTTCCGCGTATTCCGACACTCCTGCCGCGACCATCTTGCACGAGACCGTCATCATGCCCGAACATGAGACGATCCGGCACATGCTGAAGCTCGAGCCCGAGGTACACGACAAGCAGCTCGACGGACTCCTCCAGCTCGTCGCAACGCGCGGCATTCGCAACGCGCTCTCCGTGGCCGCGCGCCTCAAAAATCCGCATCTCGAAGACGATTTTCACCGTGCGCTCGTTCGCTACGTATCCGAAGGAATGCCACAGAAAGGCCTTCCTATCCCCGAAAAGGTAAAACACGCACTCGAACTCGTTCTCTTCGAGATCCAACCGCAGGCGCACGGAGAGGCGGGCAACGACGACACGCGCCAGGTGAAGCTCGAACAGCTTCTTTCGTCATCCGAGCAGCTGTATGCCGGCCTGTCTTCCTTGGTGGCGTACGGCGAAGGGTTCTCGCTCGAGATCGCGGTACCCGAGGGTTCTGAAGAGGCGGCGCTCTATCTTGCGGTGCCGCGTGTCAAAAAGACGCTCGCGGAACGGCTTATCTCATCGATTTTCCCGAATGCACGCATCTCGGAAAGCCGGGGGGATTACAACATTTTCAATTACGAAGGAGAGCATGCGGCCGCTTATGCGACACTCGCCGATGACCCTGCCTTTCCGCTCAAGACGCCGGAGATGTTCGAGCACGATCCGATGAATCTTTTGCTCGCGTCGTTCGCCAAGCTCGCGAAACACGGCGAGGGTGCGGCGCTCCAGATAACGGTGTCGAACGAAGGCGATCGGTACAACAATCATTACAAAAAGATGGTACGCGAGCTCGAAAAAGGGAAACCGCTTCATGCCGCGCTCAAGGTCGCAGAGACTTCCTTCGGCGAAGCGCTGCACGATCTCGGCAAACAGATATTTTCTCCCAAGGAGCACGAACGGGAAATGAATTTGGAGTCCAAGCGCACTCCCGATCAGGTGGCGAGCGAGGCGATCGGGCGAAAGATCAAGACCCGCATCGCACCCGCGTCGATCCGGCTCGTTACATCGGCGCCGGACCATAAACGGGCCGAAGAACTGCTGAGTAATCTCATCGCGCCATTCAGCCAATACGACGATTCGAAAGGCAATCACCTCGTCTTTAAGCATGTGTCGAGTTGGGGTATTACGAAGTTCCTGCGTGATTTCACGTATCGCGCCTTCGATCCGTCGATCGGAATGCCGCTTTCGCTCGGAGAGATCACCGCGCTGTACCATTTCACGGCAGAGCGTGTGACTACGTCGCGCGAACTCAAAAGGAATTTCGCCAAACAGGCGCCCGCCCCGGTCGAAGTGTCGGGCGACGTTGGTATTACGCTTGGCATCAACAGGTATGGTGCTGACGAGACACCCGTGCATTTCGCTCCACAGGATCGTTTGCGTCATTGTTACGTCATCGGGCAGACGGGTACCGGCAAAACGAACCTCATCAAGAATATGATGATCCAGGATATCAAGAACGGGGAAGGTGTGGCGTTCATCGACCCGCACGGTAACGATATCGAAGATGTGCTCGCCGCCATTCCGCCGGAGCGCGCCAAAGACGTTATCTACTTTGATCCCGCGTACACAGCAGCTCCGATGGGCCTCAATATGCTCGAATACGATCGTTCGAAGCCGGAGATGAAGACCTTTGTTATCGACGAGGTGTACGGGATCTTTCGCAAACTCTATGCCGACGTTCCTGAGGCGTTCGGTCCGATGTTCGAACAGTACTACCGCAACGCGGTGCAGCTTGTCATAGAAGACCCGGACAGCGGCTCGACCTTCGTCGAAATACCGCGCGTCTTTGCGGATACCGCGTTCCGTAACCTCAAACTTTCACGTTGCAAGAATCCCATCATCGTGCAGTTCTGGCGCAAGATCGCTGAGGCCGCAGGCGGGGATGCCAGTCTCGAGAACATCGTGCCGTATATCTCCAGCAAATTCGACGTCTTTTTGGCGAACGACATCATGCGCCCGATCGTCGCGCAGGAAAAGTCGGCGTTCAATTTCAGCGACATCATTAACACGAAGAAAATATTCCTCGCGAACCTGTCGAAAGGTCGCTTGGGCGATCGCAATACGTCGCTTTTGGGACTCGTTCTGGTCTCGAAGTTCCTGCAGGCCGCATTCTCGCGTACCGACGCGCGGGCCGAGTATCCGACGTTCTACCTCTACATTGATGAATTCCAGAACTTTGCGACGCCGTCCATCTCGACCATTTTGTCCGAGGCGCGTAAATACAAGCTTTCGCTCACGATCGCACACCAGTTCATCGCTCAGCTCGAAGAAGATATTCGCGATGCAGTGATCGGCAACGTGGGGACCAAGGCGTCATTCCGTATCGGTACGACCGACGCCGAATTCCTTGAAAAACAATTCGCACCGACCTTTACCGCTCCTGATCTCGAGAATTTACCGAACTATAATTCCGTACTCTCGCTCCTTGTGGGCGGCAAACCGGCTCGGCCGTTCACTATCGAGACGTTGCCGCCCGGTCCGAAGGATTTTGCGCGAGTAGAAGAGATCAAAGAGCTCTCCTACAAGACCTACGGTAAGAACCGCGAAGATGTTGAGGCCGAGATACGCCGCAAGTTCGGCCAGCAGGAACCTTCCCCCCTTGATATGCCGGCGCTGGCGCGCTATCAATAAGCTATGAGATCCACGTTTCTTTCAGCGGTACTCGGGGCGATACTTCTTAGTCCAATTACCGCATCGGCTGCGCGCATCGACGATCTCCAGCTCGAGCTCATGCAGCTTCTGGGCAGGTTTGCGGCGCAGAAGGCCCAGATAAGTGATGTGCCTCTTGCATGTGCGCTTGTGGCCACAAAGCCATCGGT
>JBAYUL010000033.1:0-7941 GCA_041675105.1 Minisyncoccota bacterium | reverse complement strand
GGCGGGCATCACGACACTCATACTCGATAAGCCCGGGACCTACAAATATGAATTTGAGTTTTATGGAAGTGGTGGGGTAAAGACGAAGTGCTCAACACGAGTCGTCGTCCTATCCTCCTAGCTGTACCGATAACGGCGCGCGTGCTACCGTTTTGACATGTCAGGGGTCATAGCGGGTCTCATCGCGGCACTACATGCCTTTTTGGGCCTTTTTGCCGGTCCGGGCATCGTCCCTGCGTCAGACCAACAATTTCCAAGCTCGGGCCCGACTCCTTCACAGATCGTGCAACAAATCGTGTCCACATCTTCTCCAGATCTCATTCATAACGATCCGGTGTCTTCGAACGATGGTGGGGTCTCAGTTGCAGGTATGAGCAAATACACCGATCCCGTGCATGGCTTTACATTCGAGTACCCGACTTTCTTGATACCGACCACCACGAGTATGTGGAATGAGTTCGGAAGTATCTCCGCGGAGAACCTTGTCACCATCCAATCACAGAGTTCCGGTCGCACAAAATACAACGACGGTCCGGTGAAGCTTTCGATCAGCGTGAGCCCGGATCCGAACGATGTCGGAACGTGCAGGGTAGTTCCCGACGATCGTCCGGCGGGAGAGTCTTCGAGCGTGACCATCAATGGGGTACCGTTCATTACCTTTGTCACCGGAGACGCGGCCATGGGCCACTACACGAATCAAAAGTTCTACCGCACGCTTCACAACAACGCGTGCTACCAGTTGATCGAACAAACGGATTCATACCGTACGGAGACTCAAGAACAATCGAAAGGACAGCAAGATTCCATTGCAGCAGCAAAAGCGCAGATCGACCCCATCATACAGAGCTTCCGATTCACTACCGACACGAGCACTGTACCGCCACCCACCTGCAAGCTTTCGACCGATAGGTATTCCTATGTGCTCGGTGATGTCATTACGCTCAAATGGTCGTCACAAGGCGCAAGGCGCGCGCTGTGGGACCAGCCGCTTGAGAAAAATATAGCGATCAGAAAGAACATCGTTCCGCCCGAAGACACGCCGGCCGTAAACGGTATGGCGACCACCATTGCCAATATCGAAGGCGGGTACCAATCCATCACACTGCAAGTCGTAGGGGATGGAGGATTCGGAACGTGTGTTGTGCGCATTTCGGTAGAACACTCCACGGCAAAGCCCTCGATAACGGTCGATTCGGTCCGATTTACGGGTCCCACGGCAAAATACAACAACGAACGATATGTCGGCGTGACGCTTTCGGGGACGGCGACGAACGGCGCTCTCTATAATGACGAACTCAATATCGTTCTAGCCGACGCATCATTCGCTGGTCCGTTCGATCGCGCGAGCATATATGCCCGCACCGGCGCTCAATCTCCATTCTATTCCGGCGGCACGGAGCCGGGAGTGAGAGAGGATAGCAGGACCTTCAAACGGTGGACCGCGGAGACATATATTCCGCACGGCGTGACGAGAGTGCGCGTGCTCGCATACCCCGCCTTCTCTGCCACGGACTGGAATTCCTACATGCCGCCTATTATCAACGTGGTCCTAGATGTTATTCAATAACG
The DNA here is from genome assembly GCA_041675105.1 of Minisyncoccota bacterium. Classification (GTDB taxonomy): domain Bacteria; phylum Patescibacteriota; class Minisyncoccia; order Phycocordibacterales; family UBA2100; genus UBA10103. The sequence goes on along the minus strand of JBAYUL010000033.1, from coordinate 6,372 downwards.
ATTCACACCATGCTTAAAAGAGTACCCCTTATTTCTCTTGGTCTCGTGCTCCTTCTCTCGCCACTTCTCGTTACGCCGCAGAGCGCATTGGCGATGGACAAGTGTATGTCAGCCGATAACTATGCTATTTGTGAATTACAGGTACAAATAGCAGATCTCCAAGCCCAGCTTGCCGCATTGCGTGGGCAGTTGGGCACCCCAGTATCAGCTACGGGGGGAACATCTCAATGTCTTGATTTGAAAAATGCGCTTGTTATTGGTTCGACCGATGCCACCACCAACGGCGAGGTGTCAAAACTACAGCGTTTTTTGGGTGCGTATAAAGTTAACAAATTGTACACGATGGCTCCTGACAACCAATCGGGAGCTTCCGCAGAAGACCTCCAGCCGGTGACGGGTTACTACGGCAGTAAGACAGCGGTCAATGTTATGGAGTGGCAAAAAGCGCACGGCATGGATTTTGTCACGCTCAAAAGCGGCGTCGGTCCGATGACCAGATCTAAGATGAAAACGTCATGCTCGTCCGCGCTCTCGGATTGGAAAACGTATGTGACGCGGAATTTTCAAGTGAAGTATCCCGAAGCGATGTTCACGCTCGTGCAGGCGCGGATGTATATAAGCGGGCAGGGAGACGAGAGGTTCCCGGGGGTGAAGTTGATAGCTCCCTCCAGAGTCGCCGCGATCGGGACCGTTTCGTGCATGTACGGGGAATCGGGGCTTACGTCTGTGTGTTCAGCGGAGAGTGAGTCCGGCGTGGGATTCGCTATTGTCGAGAGGACCATGGCGGACCTGGTTGCCGGCTTGGAACCGAGCTTAAAGAAGGACACCGTGGTCAACGGGAAAGCAGCAGTAACTATCATGTCCCAGGCAGAGGGAGACGGGTCGCAAACATATTTCGTGCCCATCAGCGACGGCCAGACGCTCGTCATACGTCGCGATTTTAGATGGGCTGACAAAGGATTTGTGTCTCAGGAATTGTTCGATAGCATACTCGCGACGCTGTCGATATACCGCGACGTCTAGAAGAGCTGTCACTGCTGAGTTCCTCCTGTTATCAAATTGTGCTACAGTGTCGCTCATGAAAGAACATCCCAAGAAAGAGCGAACGCTCGTCCTTATCAAACCCGACGGCATACAGCGTGCCCTCATCGGCGAGATCATCGGCCGCTATGAACGCCTCGGGCTCAAGCTCGTGGGTCTCAAGATGGTGGTCCCGACCGCCGAGCAGGTAGAAGGGCACTATACGCTCGACCCAGAGTGGCGCCGTGTCACGGGGGAGAAGACGATCAACAGCTACAAGTCGCGCGGCCTCACTCCGCCGTCGGAAGATCCGCTCGAGATTACCGCAAAGATCCTCAAAAATCTCAAGAAATATCTTACCGCTGGCCCAGTCATCGCCATGGTCTGGGAAGGAGCTCATGCAGTCGAGCTCGTTCGCAAGGTCACCGGCGGTACGGAGCCGCGCGGCGCTGCCGTCGGCACCATCCGAGGGGACTTCGTCGTCGATTCTTATGTCATGTCCGACAATGATGATCGCGCAGTGCGCAATCTCATCCACGGCTCGGGTTCTGTCGGGGAAGCGAATATGGAGATTCCGCACTGGTTCAAAAAAGAAGAGATCATCGACTACAAGGTGAGCAGAGAGGATGTGATGTACTCGGCGGAACTCGAAGGCATCCTCGAGTAATACATTTGCACACGCGCTTTTCATTGGACGGGTGTATACTTTGTATCGGCGGTTGGTACGAAAACCTGCTGGTGCGAATAAGGGTAGCTCGAATCGCTCTACATCTTGGTGTGGATGCTGAGGGCTCCCACCTGGCTCCAATACCAGGCTCACCGTACTGCCGCTTCCAAAAGATCTCGCATCACGCGGGATTTTTTGATGCTCACCGGTGTTACAATCGTCGATGATGGTACGGAATCTTTTGTTCACACAGCTTGGCCTCTTGATCATCTTGTATTTTGCACAGGCAGAGGCACTGCGCTTTTATGCGGCGCATCCGAACGAACTCGTGTTTGCCCCCTCGCACTTTCTCGGCGGTATCTGGGTCGCCTGCGCGGCGGCAACAGTGTATGCACACCGCGGCTGGAGCCCGTCGATCGTTGTCTGGTCCGGAGTGGCGCTCCTCTTTGGTGTCTTTTGGGAGGTATTCGAAGCCTCGACACATCTTGTGAACATCTATTCGACGATCTACGTTCCAGACACCTTCAGCGACCTTACGATCGACCTGCTTGGTGGTTTCGTGGGAGCGCTTTTTATAAAGAAATTCCTCGTATGACCGCAAAACTTACATTTTGCGGCGGCGCGGGAACGGTAACGGGGGCGAATTTCCTTCTGGAGACGGGTACGAAACGCGTCCTCATCGATTGCGGTGCCCGCGAGCGAGAACATATTTGCGATGAGACGAATTTCGAACCATTCCCGTATGATCCGGCGTCGATCGACATGCTTATCGTCACGCATGCGCATGCCGATCACATCGGGCGCATACCGAAGTTGGTCCGCGACGGATTCCGTGGCGAGATCCATTCGACCGCGGCAACGCGCGATCTCGCAGAGCTCATGCTCGACGACGCGCTCAGCGTGATGCAGACCGAGGCGGAGCAGCACGGATGCGCCGTGCTCTACGAGCGCGCCGATATCGAGCGCACGTTCCCTCTGTGGCATACGCACGAGTACCATCAGTCATTCACCGTGAACGACGTCACCGTAGAGTTCTCCGACGCCGGGCACATCCTTGGATCCGCTCTTGTTCGGCTTTCGCGTAACGGCCGCTCGATACTCTTCAGCGGAGATCTGGGCAATTCTCCCGAACCTCTTCTGCGTGATACCGAGAGCGCCGCAGGGGTGCATTATATGGTGATCGAGAGCGTATACGGCGACAGGCTGCACGAAGCGCGTGCAGAGCGCAAAGAGCACCTTCGAGCCGCTATCGAGCGCACGCGCGGCCAGAGAGGTGTGTTGCTCATACCATCGTTCTCGCTCGAACGAACACAAATATTGCTTTTTGAGTTGAACGACATGGTGGAAAGCGGCAGCATGCAGTCGATCCCGGTGTATCTCGATGCGCCGCTCGCCACACGCGTGACCGAAGTCTTCCGGAGATACTCCTCGCTCTTCAATACCGAGGCGGTGAAGCACTTCGAAGGCGATGACGACCCGTTCACGTTCAAAGGTCTTACTGTGGTGCATCACACAGGGGAATCCCGCGCGCTCCACAAAGAAAAGAACCCAAAGGTTATTATTGCGGGCGCGGGGATGTCCGCTGGCGGTCGCATTAGGTCGCATGAAAAACAGTACCTCGACGATCCGCTCGCAACGGTCCTTTTTGTCGGATACCAGGCACCCGGGAGTTTGGGCAGAAGACTCCAGGATGGAGAAAAGAAAGTGCGCATCGACAATGAGTGGATACGGGTGCGTGCCGGTATCGATAGTTTGACGGGGTATTCGGGCCATGCGGATCGCGATCAGCTGCTTTCATTCATAGAAAGCGCCGGTGATTCGCTCGAGCGTGTTTTCGTCACGATGGGTGAGCCCCGCTCTTCGATGTTTCTTGCACAACGCACACGGGACTTCCTCGATGTCGAGGCCGTCGTACCTGAAAAAGGCGATTCGCATGACCTGGACTGGTGAGTCAATGCTATAATTGCGTTCAATGGCAAAGCGAGTTCTCCATCCGAATCATTCTGCGGTGCCGCAAAATTTCTGCCGGCTTCCCGACGGGTACGGTGTCGTGAAGATCGGCGTTTCTGGTGCTGCTGATACGCGTTACGCGGGACTCGACGCGTTCGAAAAGGCAAAAGAGATCGGCCGCGAGATAGCGAAACACGGCGGTATTGTCACGACAGGTGCGACCACCGGCTTTCCGCTGTATGCCGCGATGGGCGCGAAGGACGAATGCGGTTTTTCGATAGGGTTTTCTCCTGCGGCGACGGAGCGCGAACACGTCGAGACCTATAAGCTTCCGCTCGATTACATGGATGTGGTCGTCTATACCGGATTCGGATATTCAGGTAGAGACTTGCTTCTTGTCCGCTCTTCCGACGCCATCATTATCGGACCCGGCCGTGTCGGTACCATCAATGAATTTTCCGTGGCATTCGAGGATCACCGCCCGATAGGCATTCTGCGGAGCGACTCCGATACCGACGAACTGCTGGAACTCATTATCGACGCCGCGCACCGGCCAAATCCGAACATTATTTTTGAGACCGATCCCAAAGCGATGGTCGAGCAGCTCATCGAAATGGTGCAGAAACATAAAGAGGAGAATCAACTCGTATACAACAACCACGACGGCTGGAGCGCCACCGGCAAAGGGGCGGATGTGATTTTGTAAAAGGGCGCTCGGCAGCGGGGACTTTTGGAGAACAACATTTTTCTGCTGAAAAATGTACTATCCTCGGGCCAAGCCCTGCGGGGTCTCCAAAAGTTCCCGCTGCGCTCGCTTGATGCAATTGCGCGATGTTCGCAGAATGGGTGCCGCCTCGCTCGCTAAGAAAAAGTCTCCCGAGCGGGAGACTTTTTCGTTAGGCTTTGAGTTGGTTGGCGAGGCGGGTGAACGTCTCGGGGAAGTCTTTGGCGAGTTCCGAGAGAACCTTGCGGTCGAGATTCATATTGGCTTTTTTCATCGCGCCGATGAATTTCGAATACGAGAAGCCCGCTTCGCGCGCCGCGGCATTGATGCGGAGTGTCCAAAGATTGCGGTACTCGCGTTTCTTGGCGCGGCGATGGCGGAAGGCGTAGGCGCCGGCGTGATGGATGGCTTCCTTGGCAACGCGCTCTTTCGACTTGCGGCCGAAACGATAGCCTTTGGTCTGCGCAAGGATATTCTTGCGGCGCTTATTCTTTGTTGTTCCTCGTTTTACTCGTGACATATGATATTAGGGGAGATATCGGCTGCGATTCTTAGCGGTCATCTCGAGCGAGCCCGCGCGGTTCTTCTTCATACGGGTGTTGCCAGAATCCTTTGCATTGAAGTGGTTGTGGCCGGGGGCGCGGGCAATGATCTTGCCTTTTTTGGTCACGCGCAGGCGCTTGGTGAATGATTTGTTGGTTTTCATATTAGTCAGCGAGATCCGCCTTTGTTTCAGGCGCTTTTTGTGCCTCCGGCTTCTTGCCCTGGGGAGCCTTGCGCGAGGCAGGGTCCCTTTCGAGGACGACCGAGAGGCCTTTGGGGCTCTTCTTGATCTCGTCTGCGATTTTATACGATTCAGGGATTATTGCAAGAAAGCGCTCTAATCGGTCTTTGAGGAACTCGAATTCCATGTACTTGTAGCGGCCCCACAAAAAGAGGTCGATCTTGACGCGGTGACCCTCCCGGAGCCACACACCGATCTTGGTGGCCTTGATATTCATGTCGTTGGTCGAGGTGCCGATCTTCACTTGGGCCTCTTTTGTCTCGGTGACATGGGCTTTTGACTTGATCTCTTTGTCCTTTTTCTTTTGTTCGTATTTATGTTTGCCATAGTCGGCGATGCGGCACACCGGAGGGTTCGCATTGGGTGATACCTCAATGAGATCGAGGCCCATCGATTGCGCTTTCGCCAGCGCGTCGCGCGACGAAAGAACACCGAAGTTCTCTCCTTCGGGTCCCAAGACGCGCACTTCCTTGGCGCGAATGCCTTCGTTCATGCGGATGCGTTCTTTTTCCGCTTGCGATGTGTATTTAGTGAATCCCATTCGTTGCGGCACTATACCATGCGACGCCCCTTCGAGGAAGCCCTCGGCGCCGCCTCGATCACAATGATCGCAGTACGTTCAGCCCCCACAAGAGCGCCGATCTCATACTCTGGAGCACTTGAAAAAAGGCGCTCGTTTGCGGGCCGGTGTACGAATAACCGGGGGATGAAGCCAAGTCGGCCGAATTGAATGTTTGCTGGCCGGCTACCGGCTGTATCGACTCGATGGTGTTCGTAGCGAGGCGAGGCGTGGTCGATGTGGACTGCATACGGATCTGCTCGATATCTCCGGTCTCAGGGTTGAGAACGAATGAAAGCGAGGTGGAGGTCCCGATATCGACGGCCCGGGGGCTGATATATGAACTCAGAAAGTCGGAGACCGACGGGGTCGGCGAGGTATCGGTATTCGTATTTGAATTCGTGTTGGTACTGGTGCTGCTCGTACTGTTGAATGCATTTGAAACGGTGCCGCCGCCCGAGGCGGGCGTGCTCGTTGAAAGGTTGCAGGAAGTGGTGCCGCAACCGTAGGGACATGTCTGGTACACCTGTTTCGTACACGAGGACGTCTGATAGTACATCGTACCGTCAGTGCAGCTGAAGCTCGGCGTGCAGATCTGCGGCTGCGTCGAGGGCGGTGTGGAGGGGTTCGAGGCAGGTGTCGGAGCTGGCGCGGGAGCAGGGGCCATG